>CAYMXC010000587.1:0-1508 GCA_964394135.1 uncultured Phycisphaerae bacterium | reverse complement strand
TCTGCTCCCGGCCGACTTAATCGGCACCATGATTTACAGCCCCAAATCGGAGCAGTTTCATGTCAAGAAAGGCCCTGTCTTTTCGCACTTCATTCTGGCTGATGAAATCAACCGCTCGCCGGCAAAAGTGCAAAGCGCTCTGCTCGAGGCCATGCAGGAACGTCAGGTTACCATAGGTGAAACGACCTTCCGTCTCGAAGAGCCTTTTCTGGTCATGGCTACTCAAAACCCGATTGAACAGGAAGGGACCTATCCGTTGCCCGAAGCGCAGGTCGATCGTTTTATGATGAAGGTACTGGTTTCGTATCCCGAAAAAGAAGAAGAAAAGCTCATCATCAGGCAAAACCTCGCACCCCAGTACCCGGTGCCGAACAAAGTTGCATCGATAGAACAGATCCTGCATGCACGCAAACTGGTTCACGATATTTATCTGGACGAAAAGATAGAAAACTACATCACCGACATAGTATATGCAAGCCGCTATCCTGCACGTTTTGGCCTGGTGAATTACAAAGACATGATCAATTACGGTGCATCGCCGAGGGCTGGCATCAACATGGCCCTGGCATCAAAAGCGTATGCTTTGCTGAATCACCGCGGATATGTGCTCCCCGAAGATATTCGCGCCATTGCACCCGATGTCATGCGACACAGAATAGGGTTGAGCTACGAAGCCGAAGCCGAAAACATTACCTCCGACCAGATCATTATTGACATTTTAAATGCTGTTCAGGTTCCCTGATGGAAAACAATACCTTCCAGATATCGAAAAAAGTACGCCGGATTGAAATCAAAACCCGCCGGCTGCCCGACGAAACGTTGGCTGGCCAGTACCACAGCGCCTTTAAAGGGCGCGGGATGACCTTCAGCGAAGTTCGGGAATACGGTTACGGCGACGATATGCGCAGCATCGACTGGAATGTGACCGCCCGCTTCAACCATCCTTTTATTAAAGTGTTTGAAGAAGAGCGCGAACTGACCGTGATTCTCCTTATCGATGTCAGCGGATCGAATGCCATCGGATCGTCATCGGTGTCAAAAAACGAACGGATTGCCGAACTGGCAGGGACACTCGCATTTTCTGCTTTACGGAACAACGACAAGGTTGGCGTTATCTTTTTCTCGGACCGAATCGAAAAATTTATTCCGCCAAAAAAAGGACAGCAGCATATCCTGCGCATTATCCGCGAGCTGATCACTTTTCGCCCCGAAGGGAACGGAACCAGTATCAGCACAGCTCTTGAATATTTCAACCGGGTCGTTCACCGAAGGGGCATTGTTTTCCTGATTTCAGATTTTGTCGATAGCGGCTACGAAAGAGCGTTTGCTATCACCGCCCGCAAACACGACCTGGTTGCCCTGCGTGTCACCGACAACATGGAAAAGTCAGTTCCTGCAGGAGGCCTTTTCGTTATGCGCGATGCCGAAACAGGAAATATTCGTGTAATGAGTTCCCGCAGCGCCGCGGCAAGAGCTTACAACCAATGGTGGAATCACACAGGACAGTA
>CAYMXC010000586.1:0-1509 GCA_964394135.1 uncultured Phycisphaerae bacterium | reverse complement strand
TGGTCATCCTCAAGGGCATGAACGCCCCTGCCGACATCGCCGGCGTAGACCTCACGGTGACCGGCAATGTGCTTGACGTCACTCGGACCCTTCGGTGCGAGGTTAAGGATTTAAATATTTCATCCGACGGTGTCGTCCGCTTCGCCCGACTCGCGGAGGCGTTACCCTGTCCGATCGAACCTCAGGGCGAGCAATCGCAGCGATTCCTCAGTCTGATCAATTTAGCGAATGAAATCAACCGCGACATCCTCAAAATTATGGGGCTTTCAAGCGAGGCCTACGAACTGAAAATTAACGATATCGCTATCGATATTTACACCGCCGACGAACTGGCTTCAGGCGTAAACATCACCGAGCCGATGAAAGGTCCGCTCTGGGATCAGGCTCAAACCATTGCCCAGGCGACCCGGGAACGTCAGACCGCTCATTTCACCAAGTGGCGAAACGTCTGGCTCAAGGATCATTCGAATATCACCGAGGGTCAGTACAACTTGAGCGACAAAATCCGAATCGCCGAACTCGACGCTCAGGTGCAGGCTGCCATTAAAAAGCAGCATGCGCTCAATCAGCCCAAGTGGACGACTTTTACATTGGCGCCCATGTCGCCAAAATCGATCACACTTCCTGCGCCGGTGAAAATCGGAGACCTCCCTCCGCAGATGGAACCGCTGGACTGGACGAAAAAGGACGTCAAAACAGTCGACCTTCGCACGCTGGCCAATCGGCCGGTTGCCGCGGATATCATCGGAAACGGCAAAGGCGGCTGGCTCGAGGTAGGACCCAAGGCGTACATCGAAGCGATTCCCGTCGGCCGACAAGTCTTCACCGGCGTTCCCTTCGAAGTCATCGACCCTGCAAAAAATAACGACAAGTCCATGGTGGTGATCGGCACGCGTCCGGACCAGAAAAATCTCGCTTCACAGGTCGCAATCCCCTTTGGCCGTAAGGCGAGCGTTTTGAATTTCCTTCACACCGGCGCCTGGATGTCGATTTCCGATAAACCGGTGGTGGTCGAATTCATTTATCCGGGCGGAATCAAAATCAAAACCCAATTTGCCCCGGGCCATCATCTCGCCGACTGGTGGCAGCCGCCTCATACGCTCTCCAACGGCATCATCGCCTGGACCGGAATCTGCGACGGTAATCCCATCGGTGTCATGTACGCTCCAGTAAGCAATCCCCGGCCGCTGGACCCTATCGAATCGATCAATATCTCCATGCAGGACGGTTCGAGCAGTATCTACGGATTGTTGGCAATTTCCTATCTGGAATAGCACCTGAAAAAGTCCGAACTTTTACGAGCCTCTTGCTATCTTTACACAGGCCGGTATTATTATGCAGAGTCCTTTTTTACTTTTAAAACGCCAGGAGTGTTGTCATGGCTGATTTAGGTGTCAATATCGATCACGTCGCCACGATTCGTCAGGCCCGCAAGGCCGACGAGCCGGACCCGATCTGGGCCGCCGTCGAAGCCGAGCTGGGTGGCGCCGACTGCATTACCGTCCATCT
>CAYMXC010000585.1:0-1509 GCA_964394135.1 uncultured Phycisphaerae bacterium | reverse complement strand
CCGAAACCCCAAGCTGCATGATTCGCCCCCTTATTTGCGAAAGGCTGTACTAAGGACTTTGATGAGTTCGGCTTTGGGGGAAGAAAATCACATTCAGCAACCCCTCGGCCTGTTTTTCCCAACCTGAATTCTCTTATCCTCTTCGTTTAGCTCCTCGCCGGCACGGCGACTTTCCCTTCCCCGCCCAACCCTTTAACCCCGTGGACGCCTCAGCAAAGTCAGTGGCTCAAAAATTTGAGCCACTCAAGAAAAAAACTGTCACAAAACGGGTACAAAATCACGAAAAATGCCACCGCACGAACCGGAAAATAATCAGATGAGATTTTGCCACCAAAATGCCACCGCCGGCACTCCAGGAACACTCCCGAAAAAGGACTTTTTAGCATTCTCTTCTCTGCGACCTTTGTGGTTAAAATTTCTTCTTCGCGTCAGCGCGAAAACTACGCCTCGCTCGCCGCTTCGGCCATGGCTTGGACGTTTTCCGGAGGGACGTTGGGCAGTAACGCTTCATGACTCGGGCTGATGATCACGCACGGACCGAGGAGCTCTTTGACGCGACGAACGTCGGCTTTGATGTCCTCAGGCCGGCCATGAACCAGCAGATGCTGCGTATCGATTCCGCCGAGGAAGGCAATTTTTCCTTTAAAGTCGCGGGAGAGGGTTTCGGCGTCCATATTGCACGCCTTGGCCTGCAGCGGATGCAGGCAGTCCACCTTCGCATCGATCAGCCGGTCGATCACCCGGTGAATCGCGCCGCAGAAGTGCAGGATTACCTGGTATCCGTAGCGATGGGCCTGGTCGGTGAACTTTTGGAACCACGGCATGATGAATTCGTCGAATTGCCGGGGCCCGCAGATCAGGTCAAGCTGTGTTCCGAAGTCGTTTCCGAAGAAAAAGGCATCGACCATTTTCCCCGCTTTTTTGAAAAACAGTTCATTACCCTCATAATAGAACTGGCAAACGCGATCGGTCACCGCACGAACGAGTTCGGGATTTTCGTACATATTCATCATGTACATTTCCATGCCGAACAGGTCCATAACGTTATGATAGAAGCAGGTCCAAAGTCCGCTGGCGCGATAGACGTCGCCCGCATTTTCCAGATCGCGCAAACAAGCGTCGAAATTCAGATATTTCGGGTCCGGCCAGGGGAAATTTTCAATATCTTTAACCGTCTGGGCTTCGCTGAGCGGCGGCCGGCCATGAGCTATCCTGTCCAACCCCTCATCGAACATCTGATAACCCCTGGGATGATTGTAGGCGTCCGAATAAAACTGTGGACAGATCCACCGCAGATCATCGCCGAGTTTACGGCGAAATTCTTCCTCGGAACGGGTCTTAAAGTAGGCATGATAGATCGGCCAGGTCTCAGGATGGGGGTTGCCCGACCAGAATCCGCAGCGATCGGCAGGTTTCCCGGAAATAATCGTACGAATCCGCTCTCGACTATTCATTTTTACCGCCTTCGGCTAGCACCGTCTAACCGATTGACACATCCTCTGAAAATCC
>CAYMXC010000584.1:0-1511 GCA_964394135.1 uncultured Phycisphaerae bacterium | reverse complement strand
ATCCGCGTTATAATGTCGTGATTCGCGACGGCGACACGCTTTATGTTCCTCCGCCGGTTCAGGGAGAATTTTATATCACGGGCAACATTCTGCGTCCGGGTGTGTTTTCATTGACTGGTCGGGAGATTACGGTTCGGCAGGCTATTTCAGCGGCCGGTGGATTGTCGCCGCTGGCGGATCCGAGCCGGGCGGAACTGATCCGCCGGATCGGAGGCAACCAGGAACAAATTTTATCAATTAATATCGATCGCATATTTGCGGGGCAGGAGCCGGATATAATACTAAAGCCGGATGATGTCATTAATGTAGGCAGTAATCCGCTGATGCCGTTCCTGGCAGTGCTCCGGAATGCGTTCCGAGCGACTTACGGGTTTGGGTTTGTGTATGACCGAAACTTTGCGGATATCGACTCCTTTGAAGCTCAGCAGAACCCGACTGACAGGCGCCGCACTGAACGGCAGCAGCGATTTGGATTTTAATCAAACGACATAGCAGGAAAAGAAGTAAATGACCATGCAAAATGAGAATATACCCGCCGATGGCCGAATCGCTTGTGCGGGAACCTCGGAAAAGCAATCGCCGTTGGAACCGGTTCGGGTCGTTCGGGCGCGTAGCCGGCGGGCGAAATCGGATGCGGTGACCTGGGACCAGATCATCAGTCCGACCGGGTGGTTGAAAATCGGAGTCCTCAGTATTCTGATCATCTGGTTGTTCTGGAACGAAATCCGCTACCAGATGATTCAGAAGTGGATCACAAACGGAAACTGGTCGCATGGTTTTCTGATCCCTCTGTTCAGCCTGTATTTTTTGCATCAGCGTCGCGATCGTTTACTGGCGGCGGGAACGGGCTTCACCTGGTTCAACTGGCTGGGTCTGGTGATTATCGTATTTTCGATCTTCGGATACATGATCAGTATTTACCCGCTGAAAATGGGGTATCCGAAACTGCTGGCACTTTTGATGACGATATTCGGGACGGTTTTGTTTTGCTGCGGGTGGCGTGTGATCAAGGTTACTTGGCTTCCGATTTTCTTTTTATTTTTCGCCATGCCGATACCGGACCGTTGGTATGAAGCATTGACGATTCCGATGCGAATCTGGGCGTCGCAGATTGCGACAGTGGTATTGAATCTTATTCCTGGTTTCGATCTGGTAGCGACGGGGGTGATTATAGAGGGGATGTACAAGGACCAGGCGGTTCACCTGAGTGTAGCAGAAGCCTGCGCGGGGATGCGTTTGATGATGGCGTTTCTGGCATTGGGCGTGGCGATGGCGTATTTGTCGGACCGCCCGTACTGGCACCGGATTATTCTGGTGCTCTCGACCCTTCCGATCGCGTTGTTCTGCAATTTTACGCGAGTGATCGTGACGGGAATGCTGTATGCGATGGTGGACCCGATGTTTGCCGAGGGTGGCTTTCACACGACGCTTGGACTGGTCATGCTGCCGGTGGCGTTTTTCATGTACTGGTTGATTGCGGAAGCACTCAATCGAATCTACGAACCAGTGGA
>CAYMXC010000583.1:0-1523 GCA_964394135.1 uncultured Phycisphaerae bacterium | reverse complement strand
CCGGGTGCGTTCGAGGATATTTGCTTTTTCGCGAACGATGCGGGCGATGGTCTTGGGCGCGGGTTTTTCGGCGAAAAGGGTCGGATGGGCAGCGAGTTTTCGGCCGAGATTGAAGGCCCGCATGTTCTTTTTGAAATCGGCTGGAATGGTGTGGCTGATAGCCCATTCCAGACTTTCCAGAGAGACCGGAATCAGGCCCTGCTGATAGGCCAGACCGAGCATGGTGATATTGGCGTAAAGTTTGGTACCGAACAGGCGCTCGCAGATGGCGGTGATGTTGAATGCGAAATAGCCGTCGCTGCGGGTTCTCTGGCGGATGGTTTTTTCCAGTTCTGCCGGATCGAAATCCTCCCGGTTCAACAGAAGCGTTGTCGTCGGCGATTTGTCGATATTCAATACGGCAGTGGTTTTTTCCGGACTGGCCACTCGGAAGAGTGCTTTTGGATCGACGGCCCGGGCAGCTTCCAGGATATCGAGCCCGATGAGCAGATCGGCCATGCCGTAAGGAATCGTTTGCGTATAAGCGGCATCGTCCCGGTAGAAAGTAATCTGACTGTAGACGCCGCCGTTGCGGATGGCCAGACCTTTTTTGTCGGCGAAAAGGATTTTAAAGCCGTCACGTCCGCCCGCTTTGACCAGGATTGCCGTGGCCATGCCGATACCCATTCCGCCGATGCCGGCGATGTGTGCTCGCCAGGTGGAGCCGGTGAAACGTATCGCAGGCTCGGGTAATTTTTCCAGTTTGATCTGGTGGCCTCGGGGGCGTGGAGGTCTGCAGCGATGCACGACCACCTGTTCGAAGCTCGGACACGCGTTGATTTTGGCACAGGCACCGTCGTTGACGCACAGAGAGAGGTCTGTTACCACTTTTCGGCCATAGGGCGTCTGCTCGAAATTCAGGCCCAGGCAGCCGGTCATCTTTGTACATTCCAGGCACCACTCGCAGAGTTCAGGTGTGATATTCATGAAAGTTTCGCGAGCGACGAAACCGCTGTGGTGCTGTTCGGCCCGCTGCTGTTTGAGTTTTCTGCGGTTTGTGACGATGCCGCATTCTTTATCAGCGATGATGATTTTAACCCCGTCGCGGAGAATCATATCTTCAAGCAGCTTTTTGTATTCCTTTCGTCTGGCGGGATTGAAGCGGACGACTTTGCACCCGGCAGCGGCGGTGATGCTCTTGACAATATCGTCGATGCTCTGATGTGGGATGGGATCGCCCATGAGATTGCACTGCGAGGCCGGCGTCGGCTGATGGCCGGTCATGGCGGTGATCCTATTATCGAGAATTATATAGAGGATGTCCTGTTTTTGTTGAAGGGAATTGCTGATGGCAATCTGGCCGGAATGGAAGAAGGTCGAGTCGCCCATGAAGACAATCTGTTTATTGGTGATGAACGGATCGATGCCCGCGCCGGTGGCGCCGCCCAAACCCATGCCGCTGTAGTTGTGCATAAGGGATTCGTTGGGTGGGAACATGAGCATGGTGTAGCAGCCGGTATCGCCGTGCACCACCAGGTCGATCG
>CAYMXC010000582.1:0-1532 GCA_964394135.1 uncultured Phycisphaerae bacterium | reverse complement strand
TGAAACAATTCATCAGCAGAAAATACCACGCGCCCGAGCCCAGAAATTCATTTTTCGGCAATTGCATCGCCAGCAGATAAATCGCCATGATCGGGCCGGCTGCGTTGGCCATCATTGTCGTAACTCCTGCCAGAAGACCCATGATGGCGGCAAACCACCACTGCGTCGGAATGGTCATTTCGTCTTTTCGGCGATTGCGCCAGTAATTCAAGCCCAGCATCACCAGAACGATAACGCCGATAATCGGTCTAAGCTGCTGATCGTTTACTTTTTTCATCGCCAGCGATCCCAGCACGATGCCCGTCATGGCCCACGGAATCAGTCGGATCAGATGCGGCCACACTGCATGACGCTTGTAATACCATACCGCGAAAATGTCCGCCACGATCAGCATCGGCAAAATCACACCAGTCGATGCCCTGGCGGGAATAACCGCCGCCACCAGTGGAACAATCAATATACCCAGACCGGGAATGCCCGTCTTCGACAGACCGATCAAAAAAGCGGAAACCGCCAGAATAACCCAACCAAGATTGCTGATTTCAAACATCGCGGACAATCATCCATAATTATTTATATCTTCGGAACGGTCGGCAGTACGCGGACGAGAATAGTGTTTTCGATCTTCTGTCCCTCAGGCGGCAGAACCTGAACCTTGATCTGATGTTCGCCGGCCGTATAGATAGTCGCAAAAAGCATGCGCTTGCCTGCGCCCTGCGCCTGTTCCTGAAGCTGGCCGTCGATATACCATGAAAACTTGTACGTATGATATTGGTCATATGGGATGCCAGGCAAATTGGCCAGAAGGTTCACCGTAAACGGCGACATGCCAACCGTGCCGCTCGACTCGATTTCCACCCGGGTGGTTCGTCTGCTGAGGTTTGTGTTTTGGGCAAAGAACGCTGCCGCAAGGTCAGGAACACGCTCGTGGCCCTTGCCAGGTACAATCTTTCGAGTCACCGCAAACCCCAGATTGCGATACCATTCAATAGCACGCTGCGATTCGTTTCGGATGCCCGGAAGATCGTTTTCGCAGTAATAGATCATAACGGGAAAATTTCGCTGCGCCATCAGTTTACCATTGTCTACGCTCAGGACCTCTTCGGAAAAACAGCTTCCACGTGCGCACATCGCCGCGAACATATCCGGATGACGGTTTACGATGTAGTGCAGCAAATACCCCCCCGATGACCCGCTCGTCGCAAAAACACGACCGCGATCAACATTGCATCGCCGAATCACTTCCTTCAAAATGGCGATCACTTCCTGCTCATCCCGTTTGACGCTGGAACTCACGTCTTTCAGCGGATACTGCATGAACAGGTCCGAGTTCAGCAGTTCCGGCGCCACAACGATCATGCCGTACTGATCCGCCACGCTCTGCCACTCTTTCGCCTGCGCAGGTGCGCTGTCGAAGGGCTTCATCCCGTGAAGGGTCAGAATCAGCGGCCAGGGTCGATTCGGCGTATAACCCGTGGGCAAATACAGATAATAGGCACGTCGCCCTTCAGGTTCCTGCAGGATAAACTGCG
>CAYMXC010000581.1:0-1552 GCA_964394135.1 uncultured Phycisphaerae bacterium | reverse complement strand
AGGAGTTATTTCGACTTGTCGGTCAAGGCTTTTCTATTGGCCACATTTTCGGTGTGCGATGCGACCCAGATTCATACCCACATGTGTTATTCGGAATTTAACGATATTATCGAGGCCATTGCCGCGATGGATGCCGACGTCATTTCCATCGAAGCATCCCGGTCCAATATTGAACTGCTTGACGCCTTTGTCCACTTCAATTATCCCAATCAAATCGGCCCGGGCGTCTATGACATTCACTGCCCGAGAATTCCATCGGCAGAGGAAATCAAATTGCTGCTTCATAAAATGCTCCACGTTCTAACGATCGAGCAGGTATGGGTCAATCCGGATTGCGGTTTGAAAACACGCCGTTGGACGGAAGTGGAGCCTTCGCTTAAAAATATGGTTCAGGCGGCCAGGGAACTTCGCGGTGAGATAAGCCAAGGATGGGTTCGATGACTTCGGATACTTTTTATAAGGATAAATATGAAAAAAATATCCTGGTAGTCCTGCCAAGCTGGGTGGGTGATAACGTGATGGCCGGGCCGACTCTCAGGGCTCTCCGTAACGGCTTTCCGCAAAGCAGGATTACTTATCTGATGAAACCTTATCTCAAGGAGTTGTACGGCGGCTGTCCGTGGGTTGATCAACTTATTTTTCAATCCGGTACGGGAACGAAAAGTCGAAAGATCGACATCCTGCAAATGATTGGAACATTACAGGCTCTCGATTTCGATCTGGCGATATTGCTGACCAATTCGTTCCGATCGGCGTTGACTTGTGCCCTGGCGAAAATTCCACGGCGGATAGGCTATGACCGCGATGGCCGGGGATTCCTGCTGACGGACCGACTTTTGCCGGAGCGATGCAGAGGCCGTTTTGTACCGATTTCGGCGATCAGCTATTATCTGGGCCTTGCGAACCATCTGGGCTGCCCGACCCAGGATGTTCGAATGGAACTCTTTATCGAACCGGACGGCGAGAAGTCCGCAGAGGCGTTACTCCGAGCATATCGATTGGAAAAAGATTCTCCGTATGTGCTGCTCAATCCGGGAGCTTCGTTCGGAACCAGTAAATGCTGGCCTGCGGAATATTATGCCGAGGTGGGTGATTATCTGGCGAACGAATACGGATTTTCAATCGTGATCATCGGCGGCCCCAATGATATTGGTGCGATGAAATCGGTCGCAGCGAAGATGAAAATGAAAAATCGAGCAATCCCGCTGATCGACCCGCCGGCAGATCTTGGCCGTTTAAAATCGCTGGTCCGATGGAGCCGGCTGATGATCACCAACGATACCGGCTGCCGTCATTATGCCGCGGCCCTGGGAATCCCGGTTGTGACGATTTTCGGCTCAACCGACCCTCGCTGGTCTGAAACGTTTTATAGCCGGGAACGTCCGGTCCGGCACAGTATAAGCTGCAGCCCATGTCAAAAAAAGATTTGTCCGGAAAAACATCATCGCTGCATGATTGATCTCGAGCCGAAACGCATCATGGAGGCAATCGACGATTTGCTGTTTCCACTCGATAAGACCTCCCTGATTCTTCACAAAGAGAAAGGGGGCTT
>CAYMXC010000580.1:0-1556 GCA_964394135.1 uncultured Phycisphaerae bacterium | reverse complement strand
ATGCTTAGGAACGAAGACATGGACAGGCAGTTGATTGGACAAAATATAAAACGGGCCGTGGCCGGTGTTGCTTTGATCGTTGCCGGTTGTTTCATTTGCGGATGCGAAGGACAGAAACAAGGTTCGGCGGATGCATCCGGAGTCAACGGAGCGACAAAACAGGCTAACTCGACGGTGGACTCTCAAGCCATCCTGGAAAAAGTCGCCGTAGACGAGGCTGTACAAACCACCCGCAATACGAGTACTGCCCCCGTCGGTCCGATCAATGGAAACGTCAGCTTTAATTCCAAAGACGTCAGCAAATACACTCCGGATCCTCTGGATGTCGGGGTTAAGGATATCATGCGTCCCAAACAAGTTCGGTTGTCGCTTCAGGATGCGGTATCTCGGGCGCTGGCCAATAATTTTAAGATCAAAACCGAAGGGTATGGTCCCGCCATCAGTGCCATGGACATTCTCCAGGCAGAAGCGAATTTCGATGCGGTTTTTTTCACCGAAGCCAACCTCCAAAAATCCGATCAGCCGACCGATATCAAACAGTATCCCTCGGTTCAGAGTGATCAGCGAACCTTAACGAGCGGATTGCGAAAATTATTACCGACGGGAGCGGTTCTCAGCGGTGCGTACAACGTTCTTCGCCTGGACCCGCCGGCGGCTCAGTCCGCGACCTCCACCGCCACGCTGGATGCCAGTTATACAAGCAATTTTGCCGTTGAACTTCGCCAGCCCATTCTCCGCGGGTTCGGTTTGGATTACAACCGCGCCATGATCGACGTGTCGAAAAATAATCAGCAGGTGGCCAAGTACCGGTTCCGGGAAGCGGTTCGTGATCAGCTCCTGGAAGTGGAAAAAGCCTACTGGCGGTTAGTCCAGGCCCGGAGGAACGTCGTGATTCAGCAGACCCTGGTCCAGCAGACGCAAGAAACGTATGAGTATCTGAAACTGCGTATGAATTTCGACGTGTACAAGGTTCAGATCACCCGTGTCAAGGCGTTGCTGGGAACACGCATGGCCGAATATGTTCAAGTGAAAAACCAGGTCAAAGACGCCGAAGATCAGCTCAAGGCCTTGATGAACGACCCGGAACTGAATCTGGGTGAAGATATTGAGATCATTCCGACAAACTTCCCGACCTTAGGACCGCTGGTCATGGACCAGATCAGTGAAGTTCAGGAAGCGCTGGAATGCAGATCTGAAATTAAAGAGGCCAAGGCCTTGATCGATAATCGCCGGATTAACGTCGCGGTGGCCAAGAATCAGGCTTTGCCGCGATTCGATATGACTTTCCGCTATACGCTCAACGGAATGTCGGATAACTGGGGAAATTCGATCGACCAGATGACGACGAGCAATTATCAGGATTATTTCGTGGGGTTAAGCTTCGAGTACCCCATCGGAAATCGTGGACCGCGGGCGGCTCAACGAAAGGCGATCCTGGAACGCGATCAGGCCATTGCCGGACTGAAGCAGGTTATCGAAAACGTGATTCTTGAGGTGGATGTCGCGGTGCGAAATCTCCAGACGGCATATCATCAGGTCTCGCCGAGTACCGAAGC
>CAYMXC010000579.1:0-1557 GCA_964394135.1 uncultured Phycisphaerae bacterium | reverse complement strand
GACGTTTTTCTGAATCCGTAATAAAACAAACTATATTAATACACTTTCCGATCGAATAGCCGATCGCCGACAAGTTCCTTAAAATTGCTCCTTACATACTCAGGAGTTTTATGCTCAACTCCGCGAGCATCGACACATTCACCGGCCGCGGTAAAATCGTCCGTACGCCAGCCTTCAATGCCTCTTCAAGCCAGCGACGATTCGACTCGCCGCCCAGCACGATAACCGGCATCTCAACGTTGACCCTGTGCACCCGACGGATAAATTCCAGACCGCCTACCTGCGGAAGATCGCCCGCTATCAGAGCCAGGTCCACTCGTTCTCTGCGAATGATCTCCATGCCCTGCCGCTCATTGGCCGCCATCAGCACGTCCACCGTGCAGGCATTGAGCCGATCGAAAAAACTCTTCACCCAATCGGCCGGCTCGTCGGCTACTAAAATCCGCAAGCTCCTTTCTGGTTGCCTGACATTCATCATCGTTCAGGTTCCTGACAATCAAATTCACAATATGAAAATAGTAGCAAATAACGTACCAGTCACAGGCAGCTAACACATTAACACAATTCCTTGACTTAAAAGTGGTTATAGAATGGTATTTTTGCACTCATCGAAAGTCGCTTTACATATTGTCATTTTGCCCCGATCATTGAAGGGTAAAACTGTCATACTGTCAGGTTGCGGCAATTCCTGCTGATTAACCTATACAAAATAGCATAAGTATTACTTTTGCCAAAGCGATTTTCAGTAGTGTTCCCGAAATCCACTTTTGAACACATAATTATGCCAAACCTGGTATGCAACCACGATCGGCAGAAAGATCAAGACCACAATCAGCATCAATTTCAAAGTTGCCGGAGAAGAAGCGGAATTATAGATGGTTAGACTGTATGCAGAATTCAGGGAGGAAACAATGATATTGGGATACAAGCCCGTCAGCGTGAACATCGTCGTAAAGAAAATCAGCACAGCCGACGCGGCAAAACTCATCCAGATCGGTTTCGCTCCAATAAAATATCTCAACTTCACCAGAGAAGACACAACGATCACCGGCAGGATCAGAAGAATCGGCCGGTGGAAGTAATTTGTAAACAGACCGGTCGCAAAAAACGAGTAAATCAAAAAAACAGCCAGGATAACGACCACCGCCACCCACAATCGCTTGATCCTTCGAATCGCCCCCTCGCGCATCGTTCCCTGCGTCTTCATCGCCAGCCAGAGCTGACCGTGCTGGACAAAGAGAACAAAAAACAAAATGCCGCCCAGCAGACCATACGGATTCAGCAGAGTCACAAAACCGCCGCGGTAATGGCCCGACTCGTCAATAGGCAGGCCGCGAAACAGATTGGCAAATAACACGCCAATAACGAAGGTCGCAACAAAGCTTCCCGCCGCCAGACTCCACTCCCAAAATCGCCGCCAAATGTCATTATCGATTTTACCACGTAGTTCGAACGCCACAGACCGAAAAATCAATCCGAACAGCACGAGCATGAACGCGGCATAAAGACTGCTGAACAGCGTTGCGTAAATTGCAGGAAAAACGGCAAAGGTCATTC
>CAYMXC010000578.1:0-1563 GCA_964394135.1 uncultured Phycisphaerae bacterium | reverse complement strand
TCAACCTGTAAGATGAACCCTCCTACAATGTCAGGATCGTTTTTTTCAATCAGTATCAGCACAGGATCAATTGAAGCCGTTTCGAGTGAATTTTCGCTCATGCTGTAAGTCCATGCCAAACAGCGTCCTTTTGAACCCGATCTTCGAATGCCCTCGACGAAGCAGTTAAGGTCTTCCGCCAGTACATCGACCTGACTCCGCTCACGACAACGGGGACAGGTTGCTGCGTATTTTTTCCCCAGCCAACAATTGGTGATCCGCTCGCCATTGAAGAGATTTATGATTCCGCCCAATTCCGGAACCTGAAAAAAAAGCTCACAAGTGGCTTGTCGAATATATTCCTGTACGAGAGGAGTGGAGGTGCAAAGGCAGCTATTGATAGCGCCTCGAATTTCGGGATGCGTATCGAAGACCGGATGCTTCTCGTCAACCGACCGCGGTTCGATGCAGAACAGATAAACTTTAATTCCGTAACGGGAGGTTTGCTTAACTAAATTTTTAAGCTTTTCAAGCCGATGTTTCATAGGTCCCAACTTCGGCAGAATTTCTGTATGGATCATGTTCCGAAAAAGCCCTGCCACCCATATACCGTTAATTCCGCAGTGCATCAGTTTATTGAGATACTCTTCGGGATAATAATCGTAATCATCCAGAAGCTCCCATCCGGTTTTCCATGGGTACGATGCGTTCGGACTTCGCGTGATTAGGTCGGTAATCGTAGTCCATCGCGTCTGCGTTCCCAAAGGAAGTACGGGGAATCTCTTCGCGGTCATCAGATCTTCCAGGAAAATCAATCCACGCCGAATGCCGTTGCTCGTCGGGGCGATAATTTCACATCGCGATTTGTCCACTCGAATTTCAAACGCCTCAGATGAGTTACTCGGACTGTTGGTCGGAAAACCTCTGGCGATGGTGATGCGATAATCGCCTGACACCTGATCGACAGCCATTGAAACCGACATGAATTTGCGAAAATCCGCCAGCGACGCTTCAAGTTCCCGGGAAAAATCACTATTACAGACTTCAAACGTCCAGCCGTGGGATAAATCCGCTTCACAAGACGGAGCGACTCGGTAATTAGTATTTCGAATCGTTCCGTTATGACAAGGTTCCGCGAGTAATTCACGGATAAGATTCATATTTTTGCGGAAATCACTTTGCATCTCGATTATTTAACTCCAGTTCGAAATATCGGTGCCAAAAGCATAGTCCGATGATCTGCATTTTGAAACCCGGTCTGGCTTACGGCTTGCTTGCTATTTTAAACAACCTGCCACCACCCGGAATCAGAGCGGCATTAAGAGTGCTGCCGTTTGAAATGGGCTTCACGTTAACCCATTGGCGTTTGGCTATCGAGAACTCCATAAGCGTGCCGTTGCCCATATTCAAGGTTAAATCAGCCCTGGACGCGGCTTTGTAATCACGATTCACAATCATGAAGGCGTTTGTTGTATTTTTTTCCCTGAACATGCCAACTACATACTGGCCTCCAACAACCTTTACCGGAGAACCGACAATGCTCTGCGTTCCCATGGGGAGTGGATTGGTATGATAGACCTGCGT
>CAYMXC010000577.1:0-1568 GCA_964394135.1 uncultured Phycisphaerae bacterium | reverse complement strand
AGCAGGAAACCGGGGATGTAGTACAGGATGAAGTAGCCGACCATGTCGGAGGTGATCAGTTCGCCCATGCCGCGATATCGGGCGGAGAGATAGGCGGTGGACGCCCAGGTGGCGACAAGCAGCAGTCCGACGGCGGACAGGCCCAGGATTTTGCCCGCCATCAATTCGAATGGGCTGACGGCGGAAAGAAGGATTTCCATAACGCGGGAATTTTTTTCCTCGATGATGCTGGTGAGCATCTGCTGGTTCATTCCGAATACACCGATGAACATAAGGAAAAGAAAAAAGAAGGGAACCATGATGACGACGGAGCTCTGCCGGCGGATTTCGCGGTCGAGAGAACTGACATCGACGTTTTCGATGGGAACATGCCGGCGGACCTTGGCAACCAATTCGGGTGAAATGTGATGTTCACGCAGGCGCTGATTCATAACGGCTGTATTGACCAGATCAGAGACAATCATGTACAGATCCAGACCGATCATATTTTTCATGCCGGAGTAGTAGAAGGATTTTCCGCCGCGACGGATTTCGCGATCGAGAACAAGACACGCGTCGAATTGGCCGTTTCGGACGTCGTCCTTGAGGTTTTGAATCATCTGGTCGTATCGGCCTTGCGCAGGCCTGTAGAACATCAAGGAAACCGATCGATTGGGATGAGTTGCATTATATTGTTTGCCGACCTGCTCCAGTTCGTCAGTCAGGGCAGCGGACAGATCAATGACGGCGATCTTGCGGTTGCCCCAGGTATCGCCGGGCAACCCTTTTTCAGTAATGCTCGTGACAAGGACAATGATCGCCACCAGAAGCAAAGGCGCGACAAAAACGCTGACCAGGAACATCTTGCTCTTGACCGTTTCCAGAAATTCACGCTGGGCGATAATAAGTATTTTACGCATGGTCCCGCCCCACCAAATGGACGAAAATTTCATGCAGCGAAGGAATTTTGATTTCGAATCCTTTGACGCGGGCTTTTGAAACCACGGCCTGGAGCAAATCCTGATCGGTATAGCCGTCATTGATCGTTATTTCCAGACGCCGACCGTCTGATGTAATATTTTTGACCATTTTTACCATAGGCAGCGTTGATACGAAGTCAGCGGGACCGTCGAGTTCAAGATAGACGGCGTTGGTAACATAGCCTGAACGAATCTGGTCCAGAGTGCCATCGATGATCTTCCGCCCCCGGTTGACCAGAAGAATGAAGTCGCAGAGTTTTTCCGCCTGCTCCATCATGTGAGTCGAGAAAATGATGGTTTTGCCCTGTCGCCGCAATTGAAGCAAAATGTCTTTGAGCAATTCTGTGTTGACCGGATCGAGACCCGAAAAAGGTTCATCCAGAATCAGAATTTGCGGATCGTGAAGAACAGTGGCAACAAACTGCAGTTTCTGCTGCATACCCTTGGACAAGTCTTCGACGCGCCGGTCGATCCAGTCGGAAAGATTGACCCATTCCAGCCATTCGGGAATTTGGCGGTTCACCTGCGCCCGCAGCATCCCTTTGATTTCGCCGAGAAAAGTCAGAACGTGCCGGACGGTCATTTTCCGGTACAATCCCCGCTCCTCCG
>CAYMXC010000576.1:0-1570 GCA_964394135.1 uncultured Phycisphaerae bacterium | reverse complement strand
TTGCATGATACGTACAGAGTAATAAACATCCTTTTAAACGAAAAAGGTATCAAGGAGCAAAGCGGATGTATCCAACGTTGTTTCATATAGGGTCGATCCCAATTCGATCCTATGGTTTTATGATGATGCTGGGATTTATTTCGGCCATTTTTTTAGCTACTCGTCGAGCGAGAAAATGTGGAGCCGATGAAGAGGTCGTGGTTAACTTTGGGTTCCTGGCCCTGATATCCGGGATTTTGGGAGCTCGCATTTTTTATGTGATTCATTACTGGCATGAATTTTCCACTGCGACCAATACTCTTTGGGCCATAATCAATCTGACCGCGGGCGGATTAGAATTTTACGGGGGATTTTTAACCGCAGTAGTAACGGTGACGATTTATATGTGGATTAAGAAACAGTCGATGCGTTGGTATCTGGATATCCTGGCTCCCTCAATTATGATCGGCCTGGCTTTTGGACGAATCGGTTGCCTTTTAAACGGCTGTTGCTGGGGTGCGACAACCAGTTGTCCTCTAGCCATCCAATTTCCGTATGGAAGTCTTGCATTTGAGCATCAATGGCAAGCCCATGAGGTCAAAGTACCGGCGGAATTAATTGTAACTACTCCCCAAGGTGCTTCGGTCCTGATTGATCGAGATATTATAAACATGAGCGACCAGCAGTTGAAACAGGCCATTGCCCAAACACCCCCCAATACCGGAGAAGGGGTTATACTGGCATTACTGAACAAACATCTTCAAGCCTTCCATGTAACTTTGGCAGATCTTCGGCAGATGGTCAAAGAGCTGAACTTGAAAACACTGCCGGTTTATCCGACCCATATTTTTGCATCCATCAATGCCTTTCTGATTGCAGGGGTCTTGAGTTTATATTTCTGGCGTCGAAAACGTGATGGAATGGTTCTTGCCTGGCTTTTTGTGTTATACCCCATCTGTCGTATATTTGAAGAAATTCTGAGAGCGGATAACCCACATGATACCTTGGGATTAACGATATCTCAGGGAATCAGCGTTGCCTCCATTGTTTTTGCTTTATTATTCATGGTTCTTTTAAGATTTCTGCCTATGCGGTCCCCAAGGGCCATTGCGGAGTTAGAAAAACAAAAAAGACCTTCCGTAGCCCCCAAACACAATAGGGAATAATTAAAGCCGGTTTCCCAGCAAGCTAAATGCAAGAATACCTAATACCATCAAGGTAATGATGATATAGGTCTTATCCCGTTCTAAAATAAAGCCCACTAACGAAAAAGCGACGCGGGCTACTGGAGTGGCAATCAAAACCAACAAGCCCAGTTGAATTAATCCCCGGCTGCTCCAGGTTAAGGATCGTTCGACAATACCTCCGATACTGCGCAAGTTCGACGGTTCACTTTGAAAAATAGACAAATTGGGTTGGGTCTGTCCAAAACGAAACAAATAGAGCAACCCACCAACCATGACAATCCCGGCGGCAATCAAGACGCCGAGCCTTAACAAATTGCCAATGATCTGTTCGATCTTGTAATCATTCCATGACGATGGTTTCATTTTAAACCCTTCCTATCAGGCCATGATAGATCATTTCAAGG
>CAYMXC010000575.1:0-1590 GCA_964394135.1 uncultured Phycisphaerae bacterium | reverse complement strand
CATCCCCCTTGGTGACGGACACACCGGCCACGCCATTATCGCAGGATACGGCTTGGCCGGACGCTTCATCGCCGATGTCTTTCGCCGGCATTCCGCACCCTTCGTCGTAGTCGAACAAAACTCCAAAACCGTTCAGGTCCAGCGCGATCTCGGCGCACAGATCATTCATGGCGACGTTCGCGACGAATCAATCCTACGCCAGGCCGGCATCGATCATGCTGCCATCCTCGCCCTGACCATACCCGACGAAGCCGCCGTCCTCGACGCCACCCAGATCGCCCGGCGACTAAATCCCGGCATCTACATCGTCGCCCGCACTCAATACGCCTCCGTCGGCCTCCAGGCCGCCAGACTCGGCGCCGATGAAGTCGTCCAGGCAGAATACGCCGTCGCCATCCAGTTCTATCAGTCATTTCTGCGTAAACTCCAAAACAATTCCACCGGCGAAAAAAAGGAGAACGGACAATGACCGGCACTCCCGATTCTTCCACAAAAGTGCCCAACATCGGCCAAAGGGTCCGCAAGGTGCGAAAGCAGGCCACCCTCTCCCTCGATCAATTGGCCCGCATCAGCGGCGTCAGTAAGGCCATGCTCTCGCAGATCGAACAGAACAAAACCAATCCCACTATCGCCGTCATGTGGAAAATCGCCAAAGCCCTCAACGTCTCCATATCCGACCTTGTGGAAGTCTCCGACGTACAAACTCGTTTCCAGATCATTCGACGCGAGGATGAACGCTACATCTTCATCAGCAACAACCAATGCACCATTCGCACCCTCTCGCCGCTCTCCCTTGAGAAAGACATCGAATTTTACGAAATCGATCTGAAGCCCGGCGGCTCGCTCGAAAGTGAGCCTCATTTTCAAAACACCATCGAAATCCTCACCGTCGCCCGCGGTAAGCTCGAGGTCCGATCCGGCGATCAGACGATTGTTTTGCACGCCGGCGATTCCGCCTATTACAGTGCCGACATCGCACACGCTATCGTCAACGACGCCCGCTCACCCGCACATGCCTACCTCGTCGTCAAATATCGTTCCTGATATATATGTAAACTTTAATTTGCCATGAAGGATTGAATCATGTCCCCGTTTTCTCTGACTTCCGACTTTATCGACTGCACCGGACCGACCGACTCTTGTCTGCGGCTGACCGCCCGCGGCGGATTCACCCATGTCCACTGGTGCCACCACTGGAATGACGATTTTATCTACACAGAGACCGAAATCGATGAAATCGCCCGTCAGCTCTCGGAGTACAATTTGAAATTTTTGGATTGCCACGGCTCAGCCGGTATCGAAAAAGACTGGCGATCAACCTGTGAAAGCAGGCGACAAGCCGGTGTCGAACTGGTCAAAAATCGCGTCGAATTCACCGCACGCCTCGGCGGTGACTGCGTCGTTCTTCATGGTCCGCGCACCTTCGATGAACATTTCGATGCCCGTCTCGCAGCCATGACTCAATCCCTGAAAGAACTTGAAAAATTCTGCCGCGACAAAAACATCCGCCTCGCCCTGGAAAATCTGCCCGAAAAAGGCTCCTACCAGCAGATGCTCATTCCAACCATCCAGGCCTTTTCGCCCGAATTC
>CAYMXC010000574.1:0-1604 GCA_964394135.1 uncultured Phycisphaerae bacterium | reverse complement strand
CGTCGGAGTTACCGTGGTCTTTCAGAACGGGTCGCATACAACGGCCATCAAATTTGCCGAGGCCCGACAGGCGATTGCTGACGGAGCCGACGAACTGGATATGGTCGTCAATATCGGTAAAGTCCTCAGTTGTGACTGGGCTTATGTTTTGAACGACATCCGCGTCGTGGTGGACGTCTGCCACGAAGCCGACAAGATCGCAAAAATCATCTTTGAAAACTGCTATCTGGGCGACGAGCACAAGATACGGCTATGCGAAATCTGCAGCCTCGCCGGAGCTGACTTTATCAAAACTTCCACTGGAACAGCCCAAGGCGGCGCCACACTGGAGGATGTTCGTCTGATGCGACAGCACGCTCCTGGGGCGATGAAAGTCAAGGCAGCTGGCGGCATTCGCTCGCTGGAGACACTTCTAGCCTTCCGCGCCGCCGGCGCTGACCGCATTGGAACCAGCTCAACCGAGACGATCCTTGAAGAATGTGCAAAACAGGCTTCAAAAATCTGAGCTGAAACCATGTAGAGAATAATTACTCTTCTCCATTTTTTTCGCGATATTTTTCCTGCCAGCTCTTGGCATAGCTTTCGTGACATTTGGGGCACTTATCGTCGAATTTGCCCTGGGCAAAATCCATTTGCAGGATGAAGATTTCACCGCATTTTGGACATCCAACAGCCTGAGTAAGAGTTTTTTGCTTACATTTGGGACACTCGAGGACCAACGGTCCCATCAACGGCCCCAGCAAGTGGCCTTCGCCTGTGTGTCCTGGCGGAACACTTTCTCCTGCTGTAGTTCCCGGTGCCGGTGGGCCTGCTGCCGCCGGACTTGCAGATTTTTCGGCTGAAGGAGCCATGGGTCCGGCAAACCTGGGAAAATCTTCTAGTTTAACGTCTTTCTGCAGTTCACCGAGTGTATAGTGAACAATCGCATTACAATTGGTGCACTTGAAAGGAATTTGACGTTTCAAATCCACACCATGTCTTCTCATGAAGCCATAATCCACGAGGGTGTAAACTGCCAGGGCTGTTACGAACAGAGACAAAAGGATTACTTTGAAACCACGGCCTGTCAAACCACCACCTACCGCCATGCCCGCGAGGCCCAGCCGCATTCCGAACGATCTTTTTTGCATCGTCATTCCCCTTTGAAATGAATTCCGGTTCGTAAAAGAAAGGCTGTTGTACATTTACAATACATCGTCCACCGAAAACCTGCAAGAAAAATTTGTCGATCGAGGCCTTGGCAACTAATACCCAAACCTACATTCCGGGTGGACTAATTTTTCACAAATCTTGCTTTTTGGCTTTATCCGCCCCTATTGGTTGACTATACTACGAAAAATGTTCTCCGGCGGGCATCGCCTGCCTAAGCAGATTTGACTTTTTTATCGGTTACAGTTTACTGATTGAGGAGTACGCGCAAGATGACGACGGCGTTTATTTTTCCCGGCCAGGGCTCGCAATATGTGGGCATGGGCCAGGATTTGTATCAGAATTGTTCGGCCGCCCGGTCGATTTATGATCAGGCCGATGCGATTCTTGGGTATAAACTCTCCGAGCTGTGTTTCGCCGGCCCGCAGGAAAAGCTGAACGCGACGGATGTCCAG
>CAYMXC010000573.1:0-1607 GCA_964394135.1 uncultured Phycisphaerae bacterium | reverse complement strand
TGGTTCCATATTTCGACGCCGTGCGAGCGATTTATTTGAAAAGATGAATGAATTACGAGCCTTGATTGAAACACCTCGTACAAAAGAAGAAAAAGGGGACGACAGTTTGCAATCGGGGTCCGAACCTAAGGGCCGACATCCGCTTACGGAGTCTGAATTATCGACTATTGAACGACTCTATTTCATAAAATTAGCCTGGAAGCAATTGGAAGATTCGCTGGCTGCTGACCTTAAGTGTAATTTTGAAGTAAACGACGAGCTAGGTTATGTTCGCAATGAATTGCAAAAAACAGTACATAAAATCAATGAATGGTTTTGCGAATTGATTACCAAGTACGAATTATCGGTACCCAAAGAAAGCGTCTGGACCGTCGATTTCATTTCGGGCGCTGCGTTCCCTAAAAAAATAAGTGAAGTGAAGGAAAGGATAGGGTACCGGCAAAAACCGATCGACAGGAAGTTGCGATTTGTGATGACCTTAGGGCCTGCCGATCTGGAATCCTTCATGCGGGTGTGTGAGTATCGGGAGGTTCTGAGTGATAATATCCGACCGATGCTGACGCGATGTCCTGAGGATGAGAAGGTTAGAAAGGAACTTGAAGAAAAGATCGTACAGCTTGGCAAAATAATCCAAAAAACAAATTATTGGTTTTCTTCTATGTCCAGGGAATATGAATGGCCGAAATCCGAGCAAGGCTGGTTTGTGGACTTTATCGAAAACAAAGTTTACGCGATTGAAGACTAGTTTATACGAAATGGAATATTCATGGAAAACAAATACCAACTTGGTAAAACGTTAAAAGCGTGGCGAGATGGGGAACATCAGTTCCTATCGCTGGTGATTACGGAAGAATGTAATCTTCGATGCAGCTACTGCTATATGACAGGGAAAAATTCAAAGCACGTCATGCCGCGTGAGGTGGCGTTTTCCGCCATTGACTATTTTGTCGATCGACCGAGCCAGTCGCCTTCGCTGGTTCTGGATTTTATCGGCGGTGAGCCGACCATGGAAATGGACCTTGTTGTCGAGATCGCAAATTACTACAAGAAAAAAATGGCGACAATTGGAAGCCATCCCTGGAAATATTCGTACATGTTTCAGCTTTCCTCAAACGGAACCCTCTACCATAGTGAAAAAGTACAAAGGTTTTTGTGGGAAAATCGGGGGCACGCATATCCCGCCATCACCATTGATGGGACAAAACAAAAACATGACATGCACCGGGTATTTGCAAACGGAAAAGGATCGTATGACGTTGTATCCAACAACGTGAAACTGTGGGTAAAACAATATCCATATGGGATGACAAAAGTACCCATTGGACGGGATGACGTGCCCTAGGTGTGTGAAAGTATTGTTCATCTCTGGGACATGGGGATCATGGAAGTTCCCGCTAATCCCGTATATGAAATCCAATGGCAGGTCGAAGACGCGGCGATTTGGGAAGACCAGTTAATTAAATTGGCGGATGTGGCTGTTGAAAGGGGATACTGGCAAACCCATAAAACCAATCTTTTTTATCCCCTGATTAATGATAACGAAACCAATGATTCCAATTGGTGCGGAACGGGGAAGATGGCGGCGGTCAATTGTCCGGGCGATATAT
>CAYMXC010000572.1:0-1607 GCA_964394135.1 uncultured Phycisphaerae bacterium | reverse complement strand
CTTCGTTCCGGGCTTGATCGCCGCCAGCGATTTTCGCGAAGTCGCGAGCGTATATCCATGTTCTTCCGCTGTTTTCAGAACATCCGGTGCGACTTTATTCTCCGGATCGACCGGTTTTAAAAATCCACCGCCACCGAAAAAGTCAAAGCCGCTCTTTGTCAGTTGCAGGGCGATATTATGGTAATTGTTTCGGCTCGGTTCATGGGCATAAAACACTGCCGGTGTCGCATGATCGATGGAAACGCTTGAAATGATCCCCACCTTCATTCCTTTGTCCCTGGCGAGTTCGGCAATCGTTGTCGCCCGGCTGCCGTCGATCTTCTGCGAGATCACACCGTCTCTGGCCTTGATGCCGCACGCCATCGCCGTTCCCGCCGAGGCCGAATCGGTGATGAACCGATCCGCAGCATACGTGCTCGCCATACCGCAGACGGGCATTTTCGTCATATTGAGCAATTTCACCTTAGGCTTACTGGTCGGCTCATATTTACCGGTAGAATCCTGCTGCATTTGCTCAAGATAAGCCTCTGCCGCTTGGATCTGTACACCTGCCATTCCATCACCGATAAACAGGAACACATATTTCGCACAAGCAGGCTCCTGAGCTTCGGCGAAGCCGACCGAAATGCTCCAGGTGAGAAGAACCGACAGACACCAGCGACGATTTTGCATTCGTAAATTTTGTAACATGACGCCTTCACATTTCTTTAAAAAGCAAAGTCTAGTAAAAACTAAAGTCTTTGTCATTTTACCGTAACGTCAGCGAAGGCTTCCATTAAAATATGATTAGCTCAGGATTCATGTCTTGTTAAATCGAATTCCTTAACCGTCTTCCGTCGCTCAAATGCAACACTGTGGATGCCGTACCAGCGAGCACGAGATCGAATGAATAGGTTTCTTGCATGACAAGGAAAATGATAAAAAGAAAAGGCCAAGATTCCGCCCCTGCTACCTCGGCTTTCTTCCCACTAGGGGAAGAAAAGCTGGGAAGAACAATTTATTGAGGAAACAAATGTGTTTTTTAACCATAATTTTACAAGCTAGGTCTTGTCATGGATACAAAACTCATTAATCAGGATCGTATACAAAGCAAAGAATTCTGATCACGCGGTATTGACTATGAAACCCTTGATAGTTAAATTATATAAATCTACATAAAGTATAATAACAGAGAAGTAAAGAATATTCAAAACAAAGTAAAAACGATTCGACGAAGGCTAAATTGTCTCAACATGGACCGGATATACCTAAACATAATTTATCGTGAATCACCTTCGATCAATGAGTTCTCCAGATATTCCAGATCGTTTCTGCTGGGGGTGAAGAATATCGGTTTCTGAAACATAATCAAGTGTTCTTTTTAAAGATATAATCGAGCAGCCCTATGGAAAAAGATTTTAACTTTTATGACAATGTTGAAGGTCTTGAGAGATACTTGAATCTTCCTCCGGGGTCTATGAAAAATATTCCAATCTATGCTCGAAAACCAGCCGTTGATGCCATTGACAAGGTTAGAAAAATGGAGATGGCCAATCTTTTCCGTCCAGGTCTTTACTACATTGTATTAACCGATTTATGTGCTAACACTGCATTCAATGCGAAATATG
>CAYMXC010000571.1:0-1628 GCA_964394135.1 uncultured Phycisphaerae bacterium | reverse complement strand
GTAAATATCCTCAATTCCCAAGCGGGATCAACGCCGCCTGGGGATTTTGCAGATGTCGTTTTTTGTTCAATTCAAAAAAGGAGATTTAGTTCATGTCGATGATTTGTATTCACCATAACGATCTGGACGGGCGATGTGCGGCGGCAATTGTACTGAGCAAGTTCAGGCATGCTCGACGCATGATTGGGATGGATTATCAGCATGCGGCGAGGTTTGATGTGAGCGAGATCGAAAAAGGCAAGACGGTTGTAATTGTGGACTTTTCATTTCCGCCTGAGGTTATGACCCAGATCATCGAAAGGGCTGGCGATGTTATCTGGATCGACCATCACAAGACGGCGTTCGACTATCCGTACAATACGCCGGAGATTAAGGGGATTCGATCGACTGAGGCGGCGGCGTGCAAGCTGGCGTGGCAGTTCTTTTATGCAGATACGGAAGTGCCGCGGGCTGTTGAACTGATCAGCGATCGAGTCAACTGGAATTGGAATTGGCGGCACGGGGAAGAAACCAAGTTGTTTAATCTGGGGATGGAGGTCAGGGATACGTGTCCATACTCTGCGATCTGGGCGGATCACGGCGGAGGTCTGCTATCCAACGACTGCAAGCCGATTTTTGGAATAATCAGGTATGATGGCGAAATCGCAAAGCGGCTCAGAGATATGCAAAATATTCGATATCGCGATCAGAGCTTTGAAGTGATGTTCGATGGGATACTCGCGGTGGCGAATAACCTGCTGAGCGGCTCCGAATCCTTCGGTAATGCGATGAGTCGATATCCAATCTGCATTTCATTCGTCTTTCTCGGCGATTGCTGGCGGGTCAGCCTGTACTCCAATCACGTCGATGTTTCCGAGATTGCAAAAAGATACGGCGGTGGCGGGCATACGGGAGCTGCCGGGTTCGTGTGCAGGGAATTGCCGTTCAAAAAGATAGTTGCGGAGGTGCGGAAAGATGCTGGCGTTGACGCGTAAGGTCGATCAATCCGTGAAGATCGGAGAGGATATCGAAATCATGGTGGTGTCTATTACGAAAAATGCCGTTACGCTCGGCATCCGGGCTCCTGAATCTATTCCGATCATTCGAAAAGAGATAACAGAAAGGAAAAGGCATGTCGGAAACAATCACTAATAAAGAGGTTTGGATAGCGACGTACACGGGCGGGCGGTTCTATCCGCTGGACCCGCGGCCGGAGGATGTGTGCATCGCGGATATCGCACATTCGTTATCCCAGATTTGCCGGTTCAACGGGCAGACATTGCAATTCTACTCGGTGGCTCAACATTCGGTGCTGGTTTCCAAGCTGCTGGGGCAGGGCGGGCCAAGCCCAATCCATGAGTTCATGGGGCTGAAACATGACGCAGCGGAGGCGTATCTGTGCGATCTGGTCAGACCGATCAAACGGGAACTGGTCTGTTTCCAGGAATGGGAGGACAAGGTTTTTGACGCGATCATTCGGGGTCTGAATATTTTCGAGGATGAGGATTGTACAAATATATTCCTGCGAATGATGTGGCCAAATTGCCTTCCTGGAACAATCCGGGACCAGGTTAAAAAGGCGGACAATGTCATACTGGCTACGGAGGCCATGCAGATCAGGGGGGTCCGCGGGCCGGAGCTTCGGATAT
>CAYMXC010000570.1:1289-1639 GCA_964394135.1 uncultured Phycisphaerae bacterium | reverse complement strand
GTTTTTTCGCTAGACAGCACGATTTTTGCCTGGGCCACGATCATCGATCGCGGGGCTCGTGCGATATTGCGTATAAGCGGACCGGATTCCAAGATCGTTTTTGGGAAAATATTTCTCACCGACAGCGGTGAATCCGATTTTCAGCGATTTGGACATTGCGCCATTTCCGGAACGCTGCAGCTCGACGCCGACCTGTCGGTTCGTGCCTGGGCATGGGTATTTCCCGGTCCGCATAGTTTCACCGGTCAGGACATGATCGAGATTCATACGATCAGCAGCCCTCCGCTGTTGCGTCTGATCGACCAGGGGTTGTTGTCATCGGGATTGACTCCCGCACGGCGTGGGGACTT
>CAYMXC010000570.1:0-1279 GCA_964394135.1 uncultured Phycisphaerae bacterium | reverse complement strand
AACGATGCACAGATCGACGCGGCATTGAACCTTCTCGACGGTCAGCTTCATCGCCAACTGACGGAACATTACAGGAAATTGCTGGAACTGGTCGGGCTGGTCGAAACCGACATCGACTTCAGCGAGGAGCAGATCGAAGCCATTTCGCTCGACCAACTATCGGTTCAATTGGCTCAACAGGAGCGCTCCATTCTTGATATTTTAAACCAGGCCATTGATTCTCGCACACTCACGGACCTTCCGCGAGTATTTTTAGCAGGCCCGGCCAGCACGGGCAAAAGTACGCTGATGAATCAGCTCACCGGTCTGGATCGCGCCATCTGTTCGCCACTGGCGGGAACGACCCGCGACATACTTACCGCAGTGTGGAAGCATCAGCGGCGGCAGGTTCTTTTGTGCGATACGGCGGGATTGCTGGAATCGTCGGCCGATGCAGTCACCCGCTCTGCTATCGCGCATACACAAGAGACTCTGGCCCTGGCGGATTTGGTGATTCTTGTTCTCGACGGTTCGCGGCCGATCGCAGACCAGATGCAACTTTCCAGTCCGCTGCTGGTAAATAAAAAGAAGTTGATCGTGGTGGTGAATAAGATCGACCTGCTTACGGAATGGCAGAAAACGGAAATTTTAGCCGAACTGGCTGAGGCAATGGGAAGCGGCACACATCCAGCGATGATTGCTGCGAGCGGGAAGACAGGTGAAAAATTGCCCGATTTGGCATCGGCGGTTTTCAGTGCACTTGAGAATACTGCTATCACCACGGCCCAGGACCAGTTGGTTTTGGACGCACGCGCAAGGCAAGCATTACAGGAAACATTGGAATGTCTGCGGCAGGCTAAACGGGATGCTCTGGTGCTGGCTGAGGGTAAACTGTCGCTGGGTCTGGAGATCGTCGCCGTCGATATGCAGCAGGCACTGCGTGCCCTTGGCACATTACTGGGAAAGGATGTCACGGAAAATGTTCTGGAAGATATTTTCAGCCGGTTTTGTATCGGCAAATAAACAAACGCGCATATTGGGATTTCTGATGGCGTCGCACATCGTGTTGGGTTCGATGATTTGGGCATGTGGCGCGACATCGACTTCGGTGCCGAGTTCTCAGGTTCAACTCCAGCCTGGATCGGCCCTGCTCAAGACGATTCCCGGGAGTTCAGTGGCTGCGTATGTTTCGTTTTCCGACGGCGGCCTCAGTGCCGATAACGGTCGATTGATCAGTGCCCTGCTCTCCACTGCCAGTATCGCCGGTTTGTTCAATGCCAACCAGCAAATCCTAGCCGAT
>CAYMXC010000569.1:0-1650 GCA_964394135.1 uncultured Phycisphaerae bacterium | reverse complement strand
CCTCTCGAATAGTTCTTGCTAAGCGTTTGTATGAATATTTTTCAGCAATTTCTCCTGATACAATACCGATCACTCTATATCAGCCTGGAATTGCCTCGGGAATTTTGACCGTGCCGTCTGGAAAGAGCTATATTTTAGCGATTAATTATTTGAATTTCGATACAACGGTGAATATTCACGTGAACCGGTCATTAGATGATGTTGGCCAATATGATCTTATTCATTTGAAGAAAGTTGCACATGAAGGACCACGAGTAACAGTTCAAGTGCCTTCACGAAATGCCTGCCTTATCCCTCTTTCAACAAAATAGAAGATAAAGGATCGATCAATGGATAGTTACGCAATTGAATGCAGGAAACAATATTTTCCCTTCTGCCTGGGAAATGGCATAGACTCCGTAATGGTAGATTATTCCGGGAGCATGCATTGCGATTCGGGACATCTTCATCTAGAGCAGCTGGAAGGAGCTATCTGCTGCTGGGAAAAGATATCGCATCGTAATCGAAATCGATACATGGTTCCGCTTGCCCAATTTCCATACCGGCTGATGGGACATGATGATGAACTCTTTGAGATCGGAACATTTAATCAACAATTTGATCCAATAAGGGCGATCCTGGTTACGGAGATTGAAACCACCATTATTCGTATGCGGATAACAAGCTTTTTGAATCAGGATCATTTGTATGTCGAACAGTATCAAGTGCTGTGGGTAGATCCTGTACGCCGGCCTAAAATTGCATTTATCGCAAGAAAACCGATTGTGCATATGACTGGGATGAAAATTACTTTCCCGGACGACATGAAACTGAAATTTTCCACAGAGAAGGCGAATCTGATTTCGGGGCAATACAGTTTCGACGAAGTGAAGGGACGATTGGCCATGGCGGTATCGGCTGATCGGAGAAAAATTAACATCGTTTCCAATAAAGATGATATGCAAATTCACATCACCGAACTGAAGAAAGGTGATTTTGTCTACCGGTACATTTCTCTGCAGGATAACACGCATTCTGAAAATTATCGACAGAATACATTGGCGACAGTTGAGATGGCAGAATTCAGGGGTTATAAAACAATTTTAAAGGAACATTGTCAGAATTGGAAAAAGTATCATTCTCAAACCAGAGTGATTTTGCCCGACAAGGAGATGGAAGATATTTACCGAAAAAGCCTCTGGCTTGTTCGGGCATCACAGGATCCCAAAACGGGTTTTACAAGAGAAGGTTTATTTCAGGCGTTCAAAGGTGGTGGATATTCATGTTACTGGGATATGACTTTTGTTATTCGTGCCATGCTGAGTTCTAATCAAACCGAAATTGCCAAGCGACTTCTTGATTTTTATCAGAATACGGTAGATTATGCCCGGCAGTATGCCTCTCAGATTCAACAACCCGGCGCTTATTATGCCGCGTCGACCAATTTCGAAGGGAAAAGTTTGATTTTCAATGATGCCAGGGAATGGCGGGATGTTGAGAAATGGCACAACTGTTGCATGACCCTTCAGTTATTTGATTCCTATCGGTTTTGTGGCGACATGGATGATCTTCGTAAACGATTGCCCCTTATCAGGGAAATACTTGATTTTCTGATTGCAGAGCTAGTGGTTCAAAAAAAAGGTTCATATTTTCTCAAACCTTTGGAAGGAT
>CAYMXC010000568.1:0-1657 GCA_964394135.1 uncultured Phycisphaerae bacterium | reverse complement strand
AAGGACAAGACTCAGCAAACCCACAATGAAGATCCCGGAACGAATTGAATTTTCGATTCGCCCGGTGAAATGGATCCAACGTTACAACCTTGCGGGTGATTTTTTGTGCGTAGGTTCCGGCTTTTCGTCCGGCCTGGCAGAATCTTTGGTTGCCTGTCCGTTATAATGAAATTCCGGTACCAATTTTTTCATCGTCCTGCGGACCAGATCCGGATCGTCATATTGCGACAGCTTGGCCAATTCTTCCAGTCCCTGTAATACGAACTGCCGGTCGGCCGGCGCCCGCTTCCAGACTGCGATTTTTTCATGGCTGGTCGGCGACATGTCTTCACCTTCCAGACTGAGTTCCTCAAAGAGTTTTTCTCCGGGCCGCATGCCGGTAAATTTGATTTCTATATCTTCGCCAGGCGTAAAGCCGCTGAGTGTGATCAGGTCGCTTGCCAGGTCTACGATCTTGACCGGTTCTCCCATATCCAGCAGGAAGATTTCACCGCCCTTTCCGATTGCCGCAGCCTGCATGACCAATTGCGCAGCCTCGGGAATGGTCATGAAATACCGCTGCATATCCGGGTGAGTCACCGTTACCGGTCCGCCCTGTGCAATCTGTTCCTTGAAGATGGGCACAACCGATCCGTTGGACCCCAGCACATTGCCGAACCGCACGGTGACAAACTGTGTTCCGCCAGGCGCGTTCAGACCCTGGATATACAATTCCGCAATTCGTTTTGAGCAGCCCATCACACTGGTGGGATTGACTGCTTTGTCGGTCGAGATCATGACAAATTTCTGGCATCCGAATTTAGCAGCGGCATCGGCGCAATTTTTCGTACCGAAAACGTTGTTTTTGACCGCCTCGGTCGGATTGAGTTCCATCAGAGGTACATGTTTATGGGCAGCGGCATGGAAGACGGCAGCCGGCCGCTCTTTGGCAAAAATCTTTTCCACCCGATCCCGATCGTAAATATCACATATATATGTATATGTTTTCAATTCCGGAAACAGTTTTTTCAATTCGCGGTCGATATGAAACAGAGGATTCTCCGCCTGCTCGATCAGGATCAGGCGAGCCGGGTTGAAGTGTCCGATCTGACGGCACATTTCCGATCCGATCGAACCGCCCGCACCAGTGATCAGGACGACCTTGTCCTGAATATAAGCGCTGATCGCTTCACAGTCCAGTCGGGCTGGTTCGCGGCCCAGGAGGTCGTTGATGTCCACCTCGCGCATTCGCGAAAACCGAATCCGGCCGGAAATCAGGTCTTTCAGTGCCGGCAGTGTGCGGAATTTCACATTAGTTCCCTGGCACTGTTCGACGATTCGGCGGATTTCTTTTGGTGAAGCCGACGGCAGAGCAATCAAGACTTCGTCAACCTGATACTTTTCGCAAAGCTCTTTCATCCGGTCGGTGCCGCCGAGAACCTTATAACCAAGAATCGTTACCCCATGCTTGCTCGGATCTTCGTCCAGCAGCCCGATGACCTCGTATTGCTCGACGGTCATGCGATGAATTTCACGAAGAGCCATTTCGCCCACATCGCCTGCGCCGATAATCATCACCTTTGTCAAACGTCCCCCCGTCAATTGACGGAATTCTTCATGGTACAACCTTACCGCCACCCGAACGCGGCGTTCCGAAGATTGCCGTCATGTGGGACAT
>CAYMXC010000567.1:0-1668 GCA_964394135.1 uncultured Phycisphaerae bacterium | reverse complement strand
GATCGAGGCGGGCAAACTGGACTTAGTTCCTATCGACTTCAGCTTACGGGACTGTATGGCCGAAGCAGTCGGAACTCTGTCGTTGCGAGCAGAGGCCAAAGGATTGGAACTGGCTTGCCATATTCCTCCCGATGTACCCGATGCACTGATCGGAGATCCAGGGAGAATCCGGCAGATCGTTGTCAACCTGATCGGTAATGCCGTGAAGTTTACGGAACAGGGCGAAGTAGTCGTGCATGTGAATGTCGAGTCTCAAATCGAGAATGAAATATTCCTGCATTTCGTTGTGGCAGATACCGGCATCGGAATTGCACCGGAAAAGCAAGCCATGATTTTCGACGCTTTTACACAGGTTGACGGATCTGCGACCCGAAAGTATGCGGGGACGGGTTTGGGTCTGGCGATATCATCGCAATTGACCAAGATGATGAATGGAAAAATCTGGGTGGAAAGCGAACCTGGTAAGGGCAGTCAGTTCCATTTCATCATTCAGCTGGAGCTGCAGCATAATGTTCAGGCACTGCCGGCATCTTGCGATCTTGACCAGCTTCGCGATCTTCCGCTTCTGATTGTTGACGACAATCATACGAATCGCCAGATTCTTATGGAATTGACGGCTCGATGGGGCTTTAAGCCTGTTGCGGTTGAAGACGGTCCGTCGGCCCTGGAATTTTTACAGCAGGTAAGGGACGCCGGGGGGAAAATTCCGCTTATTCTGCTCGATGCAAATATGCCGGAGATGGATGGTTTTACCGTAGCCCGGAAGATCAAGGCCGATCCATCCCTGGCCCGTAGCGTGATTGTGATGCTAACTTCCGCCGGTCGTCGCGGAGACGGCGTTCGGTGCGAGGAGCTTGGAATTTCTGCATATCTGAGCAAGCCGATCAAACAATCCGAATTGCTAGAAGGGATCAAGATGGCGCTGGGAATGGCCAATGTTCCAAAGGAACAGTCGCGACTGGTGACCCGGCATCTGCTTCAGGAAAGTCGACGTCATTTGCGAATACTTTTGGCGGAAGATAATCCTGTCAATCAAAAGCTGGCGGTCCGTATTCTTGAAAAATGGGGTCATGCTGTCATTCTGGCGAATAACGGTCAGCAGGTGATCGACACTCTTGAAAGGGAAAAAGTCGACCTGATTCTCATGGATGTTCAGATGCCTGTGATGGACGGTTTCGAAGCCACCCGGCTGATCCGCGAAAGGGAAAAATTTTCCGGTACGCATATGCCGATCATCGCCATGACTGCCCATGCCATGAAGGGAGACCGCGAGAAAACTCTCGATGCCGGTATGGATGAATATGTCACCAAGCCCATCCAGAAAGATGTATTATTCCAGACGATTGAATCGGTGATGGAACATTTCAATACTTCAGCCTGCACCTCCCATTGATCCGTTCCCCACCCGCATAAGAACAGTTCATAGTTCATAGTTCATAGTTCGAAGAGGGCTATATCGGGCTTAACAAGCAGGCTATTTTTTTGTATACTATCTGCTTTTACGGAACGGTTTGGATTGAAAAGAGTAAAAGATGCGAACAGTAATGCTTTTAACAGTATCGAACGTTTTTATGACTTTTGCATGGTACGGGCATTTGAAATATAAGAGTTCCGCCTTGTGGAAGGTTATTATTATCAGTTGGCTGATCGCTTTTTTTGAATATTGTT
>CAYMXC010000566.1:400-1697 GCA_964394135.1 uncultured Phycisphaerae bacterium | reverse complement strand
AACAGCTCCCCCCTGGGAGAAATTCCCCTGCCGGAAGGAACCACCATCATCATGGCCGAATGGGCCACCGGCTTTTACGTGGACGATTGGGAAAAGAATTTTTCCGCCAACGGCGCGGTAGAGATAGGGAAGTAAGCGGGGGAAATAAAAACTGTTGTTAACCAAATAAAATAAAATCCAGGCATAACTTCATTTACTTAAAAAACCCAAAACAGTAGAATGAAAAAAGGGACATTCTTTTTTGCTGTTGGGATTTTTCAGTATTTTATGAAAGAAGGGTATGTATGAAAACGATTGCAATTGCAGGAACATTCGATACCAAGGGCCGTGAGTATCAATACGTGAAAAACCTGATCGAAAGCATGGGCTGCCGGACTTTAACAATCAACCTGGGCGTCTATGAACCATACTTTATACCGGATGTTCCTAATGACGAAGTGGCCAAGGCTGCCGGGGCATCGATCCAGGAAATCGCTGACAGGCAGGATCGTGTATTTGCAACGGAAACCCTTTCCCAAGGAATGGCCAAACTGTTACCGGAACTTTATGCAAAAGGCTTATTTGACGGCATACTGTCATTTGGCGGGACCGGCGGAACTTCTCTGGTTACACCTGCGATGCAGGCTCTTCCGATCGGTGTTCCCAAACTGATGGTATCCACCGTTGCCTCCGGGGATACTTCACCCTATGTTGGAACCAGCGATATTGTAATGATGCCGTCGATCGTTGACGTTGCCGGTTTAAACTCGATTTCCACCACAATTTTCAAGAATGCGGCCATGGCCATTGTTGGCATGGTTAAATTCAAAGATAATCTGCCGGCCGAAAACATCGCCAAGAAACCGCTGGTGGCTGCCACCATGTTTGGGGTTACCACGCCCTGTGTAACCTTCGCCAAGGATTATCTGGAGGCGCGGGGTTATGAGGTTCTGGTTTTCCATGCCACCGGGACGGGCGGAAAGACGATGGATTCTTTGATTGAACAAGGATTTATTACCGGCGTGCTGGATCTGACCACGACCGAATGGTGTGATGAATTATTCGGGGGCGTTTTAAACGCGGGTCCGCATCGCTGTGAAGCAGCAGCGAAAAAAGGTGTTCCCACCGTCATGTCGGTTGGCGCATTGGATATGGTTAACTTCGGACCTTTTGATACGGTCCCGCCGCAGCATGCGGGCAGAAATCTTTACAAGCACAATCCCACCGTTACCCTCATGCGTACCACCGTGGAGGAAAACGAAGCATTGGGCAAAGTATTATCCGATACGTCTACACCTTCGAATAATATTGTTGAATA
>CAYMXC010000566.1:0-390 GCA_964394135.1 uncultured Phycisphaerae bacterium | reverse complement strand
TCTTCCTGCCGCTTAAAGGCGTTTCCATGATTGACGACGAAGGGCAGCCTTTCTATGGACCGGAAGAAGATAAAAAACTGTTCGATACCCTCAGGCAAAATGTTGATCCTAAAGTGGTTGAAATCGTGGAAATGGATAACTTAATAAATGACCAGGCTTTTGCAGAAGCTGCTGCTCAGAAGCTGATTGATTTTATGGAGGGATAAGCATATGAATAAGATGACCAGAGCACAAATTATAGCAAAGTTCAGAGAAGAACGCAAAAACGGCAAAATTCTGTTGGGCGTCGGAGCAGGCACGGGCATCACCGCGAAAAGCAGTGAAGCCGGCGGAGCGGAGATGCTCATTATCTATAATTCCGGCCGCTTCAGAATGGCCGGCCGCGGGTCT
>CAYMXC010000565.1:0-1697 GCA_964394135.1 uncultured Phycisphaerae bacterium | reverse complement strand
CCGATGATATTTAGTACTATAAAGCAGCCGGGGTACGGCTGTCGAAACGTGCCGGCTGCGGGCTTTTATTGTCAGGAGAGGGTTTTGAAGATTGTTTGGTTAATAATAAGTGCCATGCGAGTGGATCATCTGGGTGCCTACGGCAACCGCTGGCTTGAAACACCCAATCTTGACCGTTTGGCCCGCAACGGCAGACTGTTCACCGCCGCGCGTTGCAATTCCCCCACCGACCTGGCTACTCGAATACAGTGGCTCACAGGCCTGGACCGCCGACGATTTACCGATCCCCTGAAATTTATCCAAAATTACCAAACTGCATGGACTCTGCCCGGGCAATTCAGCAAAAAGGGTTGGCGAAACGCGCTTTTTACCGACCACTTTTCTCTGCGGGACTTTTACGAACCAATGAATATTTTCGATACGATGTGCTTCATTCCGGGACAGGCGTCCGATCGGCACATCCCTGCCGGCAACGGCCCAGACAATCTCCATGAAACCTTCCATTACGACACATTGAAACCACAAACGCCGCCTACGGTGAGTCATGCGGAGTCTGATCGTTATTTTCGAAATCGTCAATACTATCCGAACTTCGGCCATCCTTCAGCACGTCTCTTCGAGTCAGCCGCAGCGTTTATAAACGGACTCAGGCCCGACGAAAACTGCTTCGTGCTGATCGACGCATACGGCCTGAATCCGCCGTGGAATCCGCCACGCGAATTTGCTAGATACCGATCACCGCAAGAACTCGACCGTCTTGCCTGGCCGATACCAGGACCGATCGACCCTGATGATGCGACCGCACGAAAAAATCTGAATTTTCTCCGACGCGCCTATGCCGACAGCTGCCTCTTTATGGATCATCTGCTGACGGAATTTTTTAATACCGTGGAAAATAAAACAAAAGACGATAACATCAGCCTCATGGTCATGAGCGATCACGGCGTGCTGATCGGTGACGAAAATTATCTGATCGGACCGTCAACAGGAACATGCCCTGCTCTTACACGGCAGGTGATGATCGCCCATGACGGCAGGATTGACCCGAGCGGAAAAATCGCCCAAACCCTGGCCCCCGCAGATTTATTTGGTTCAACCCTCGCTGCCGCAGGAATTGACGATCCGCCGATGTGCGATGGAAAGATTATAAAAGACCTGATGTAACCTTCAGGCAACGCCTCGCCAGTTTCGCTAAACTGCGGTATAGTGCGTCGAGAAGAACCATTTGCTCGCATTTCCTTCTTTTCCTGTCATTACCGCGCAAGCGTAAATCTATCTTCTCTGCCTACTAAAAACTATAAACTGCGGACTGATGTTCGGACAATTTAATGTTTTTTTACGTGGGCGTTGGTGTTGGTATCGGCGTAGTCGTTGCAGTTGGTCCAGGTGTCGGCGCCAATGTCGGTGTTGGAGTCGAAGTTATCGTTGGAGTGGCAGTTGCCGTCGGTGTAGCCGTTGGCTCAGGCTCGATTGTCGGCGCAGGGGTCGGGCTTGGCGTAGCCGTTGGACTTGGTGTAACCGTTGGGATGAGATTCGGATCGAAATCATCGTTGCTGTCGTCATCGGTTCCCACAGTACAGCCGGGGAAGTAGAGAACGCCCAGGACGAAAAGGACAATACTGCAACGTATGCCGAACAAACAATACCGCAACATATTTATCTCCAAAATCCCTAGAACCCTTCCTGTTTTCGATAAG
>CAYMXC010000564.1:0-1705 GCA_964394135.1 uncultured Phycisphaerae bacterium | reverse complement strand
CGCACTGCCCCCTACATGGGCAATGCAGTGAGCGGGGAAGGCCCGGAATACGAAACCGCCGGCGCTTCCACCAATATGGGTATCTTCGATCCACACTTTATCGCCGAAATGAACTTCTATTGCGATACATACGGCATAGACACTATCTCCTTCGGCACTACCATGGCTTTTGTGATGGAATGCTACGAAACCGGTGTCATCAATAAAGAGATCACCGGCGGGCTCGATCTTTCGTTCGGTCGTGGCGAAGAATCGATGGAAATTATGCACCAGATGGCCCGGGGCGAAGGCTTCGGTGAAAAAGTGGGCAAGGGTATCCGCTGGCTGAAGAACTACTTTGTGGAGCACTACGGTGCCGATCGCCAGTTCCTCGAAGCCATCGGCATGGAAGGCAAGGGGCGGGAATGCTCGCAATACGTGAGCAAGGAAAGCCTGGCCCAGCAGGGCGGCTATTTCATCGCCAACAAGGGCCCACAGCACGACGAAGCCTGGCTCATTTTCATGGACATGGTCAACAAGCAAATCCCCACGTTCGAAGACAAGGCCAACGCACTGTATTACTTCCCCATCTGGCGTACATGGTTTGGCTTGCAGGGACTGTGCAAGCTGCCCTGGAACGATGTGGAACCCTCCAACAACGCCGAAACCAGCGAACCGGCAAAGGTGCCCGAGCACGTGGAGAACTATCGACAGTTATTCAATGCCGTCACTGGTCAGAACATCACCACAGATGATATTCTGCGTCAGTCGGAGCGGGTGTTCAACTTCCAGCGGCTGTTCTCCATTCGTCGAGGCTACGGCACCCGCGAACACGACCGCTGCCCCTATCGCGGCATGGGTCCCGTAACCGCGAAGGAATACGAATCCCGTGCCGATCGCTACGACAAACAGTTGCGCGAAATCTTGAATGTCGATCCCACAGGTATGTCCACGCCCGAAAAGATCAAAGTCCTGCGCGAATACCGCGAAGGTCAATATCAGCACCTACTCGACGCCGTTTACCTGCGCCGCGGATGGAACCCCAACGCAGTACCGACAATCGAGCATCTGAAGAACATCGGCATGGACCTGCCTGAACTGCTTGAAGTAGTGCAAGCTCATCTGTAAACGATACCGGGAGGCGGGCAGCCGCCTCCCTTTTTTTCCCCATGAATGAGAGCGAGTACTTTTCCCGACACGATCCGCACATCATCGGTCGGCTCCGCGCCGCGACCGTTGCCATCGCCGGGGCAGGCGGACTGGGCTCGAATGTGGCCGTCAACCTTACCCGGGCCGGAATCGGAACACTGATCATTGCCGATTTCGACCGGATCGACACCGGCAATCTCAATCGTCAGCAGTTTTTCGCGAATCAAATTGGCATGCCCAAGGTCGATGCTCTGGCGCAAAATCTCGCCGCCATTCACTCTTTCACCCGGGAGGAAACCCATCTGGGCCGGGTGACCGCGGGTAATCTGGCCGAGTGGTTCGGTCGCGCCGAGATTATGGTGGAAGCCTTTGACCGGGCGGATCAAAAGCAGATGTTGATCGAAACCTGGTGCCGTCTGTTTCCCGAGCGGCCCCTTATCGCCGTCTCGGGCATCGCCGGATGGGGCGGCAACGACCGTCTCGTTACCCGTCTATTCGGCAATCTCTGGGTCATCGCAGACGATTACGCCGATCTTCACGAGGGAAATTCACCCATGGCGCCCCGAGTAAGCAACGC
>CAYMXC010000563.1:0-1712 GCA_964394135.1 uncultured Phycisphaerae bacterium | reverse complement strand
GTTGTCCATAAAATCTCCTTTTAGAATCCCAAATTATTAAATCGTGTATGCTGTTTCGAGTATTGAAGCTCCACTGTTCCAATACTTCCGTTCCGATTCTTGGCAATAATGATCTCAGCCTTGCCTTGCACATCAATGTTTTGCTGTTGATAGTATTCGTCCCGGTGAATTAACATGATCACATCCGCCTCTTGCTCGATACTGCCACTCTCCCGCAAGTCGCTCATTCTCGGCTTGTGATCTTCCCGACCTTCGACACCACGGTTTAATTGAGCCATGGCAATCACAGGAATCTCAAGCTCCTTCGCCATCGCCTTGAGTCCGCGGGCGATCTCTGAGACTTCCTGCAACCGGCTCTCCATTCCCGGACATCGCAGCAGTTGCAGGTAATCGACGAAGGCTGCCCGAATACCTTGACGCATTACAAGCAATCTCGCCTTGGCTCGCACTTCCATCAACGTCATCCCACTGGCATCGTCCACATAGATCGGCGCCGCCGACAGCACCTCATCAGCCAGCATCAGCCGCGATTTATCATCCTCCGACAGTGTTCCGCGTTTGATATGATCCCCGGCGACCTTGGCCCGACTACAAATCAGGCGGATACTGACCGCGTCTTTCGACATTTCACACGAGAAGAAGCCGACAGGAATTCCTTCCTGAACCGCCATGTTTTCAGCAATGTTCAGACCGAACGCCGTCTTACCCATTGATGGGCGACCGGCGATAATGATCAATTCACTCGGCATCAGGCCGCACAAGATGCAATCCAGTTGCGTGTAGCATGTCCCAAGCCCACCAGACACAGCAGGCCCGCCGTTGACCAGCCGGTGAATGATCGTCGAGACGTTCGGTCCGATCTGCTCCGGACCTTTTTTGATTCGGTCCTCGGTCAGGGTGAAAATCTTTTGTTCCGCCTCGTCGATCGCCGCTTTAGTTTCGATCCCAGCATCGCTAGCCGCCGAAATGATCTCAAGGCCGATCTTCAGCAGTTTACGTCGAAGGTGCGACTCGCGGACCAGGTTGGCGTAATACTCCGCGTTGGACGTCGACCCGACAGACCGCAGAATATCGGCCAGCAGGGTGGAATATTTATCCTGCGACATACCAAGTTTTCGCAGTTGTGCAGTTAACAGCTTGACGTCTGCCGGCTGGTTTTCGTCGAAGAGCTTGCAGATGCCACGGAAGATCGTCTGGTGTTCTGGAAGGTAAAAGTCCTCCTCCTTCACCAGCGGCAAGGCCAGCATTCGGGCGTCGGCGTCCATGATCATCGAACCCAACAGGGCGCGTTCGGCGGATAGATCGGACGGAACTTTCTCAGAAGACATTTTTCGCCTCCTCCAGATTCGCCTTTTTCATCGCCTCAATTTTAGGACGGTGGTACATGACGATGGCCAGCCGAAGCTGTTTATTGGTTCCCGGATCAAGGCCAGGCTCGAAGTTACACTTAGCCCCTAGTTCACAAAGCTGGTCGTAACTCAGGCCGTCCAGCCATTCGTCGACTTTGAAGTCGAGATAATCTTGCTCGAAACGTTCCTGACGTTTTTGGCGGTCGTAGTCGGCGGTGGAGGTTGTAGATTGTTGCTTTTTGTTTCTGACCCTTCGCTCCTCTTGGACCCGCTGTTCAATGTCAGTAATCAAGCCGCTCGGAACATGCCGACCCTCATAGCTGAAATAGCCTCTATTACCAAATACCTGCTCCCAGCCCCAAT
>CAYMXC010000562.1:0-1723 GCA_964394135.1 uncultured Phycisphaerae bacterium | reverse complement strand
TTGACGTGGAAGAGGTCATAGGTTCGAGTCCTATACCGCCCATTTCATAACCCCTTAAAATCCCATCATTTACAGTAAAATTTGACATTTAAAACCATGCCGTTAAAATCGAATGTAATAAAATTTTGACCAAAAATTATTACATTCGGAGCCGGAAATGGTGAAGGACAAATTACCCGGATCGTTCTACCAGAGGGGTGGACGCTGGTGGTGGAGAGTGAGGTTACCCAACAGCGAGCAATACCAGGCCATACCGCTGGTGCCGGATGGCGCCAGATTCGCAACCACGGATGAGGAGGTGGCCAGGATTATCGCCGCGGATATCTGGCAGAAGGAAAGTTTACAGGCGAAAGCACCATCCGATCAGGATCGGACTATTTCGGGGCTGGTATCGGCTTATCTGGATTATGCGAAAGATTATTACAGAGATGAGGAGGGAAAGCAGACCTCGGAATACACCAAGATCAAAGGGGCATTGCGGTTTCTAACCGATCGATTTGGGACCCTTCCCGTCGCCGACTTCGGTCCGCTGAAAATGAAGGAAGTTCGCCAGGCGATGATCAACGCCAAACGCAAGACCCAAAAGGTTAAAAATGCGAAAGAAGATGGCGAGAAGAAAATAATAGAAACCTCAGAGGCTAAGCTCAGCCGCAATACGATCAATTTATATGTCCATTGTATTCGCAGAGCGTTCCGGTGGGGAGTCGAAAACGAGCGATGCCCAAGCCATATTCTGGCTGGTCTGGAGGCAGTCAAGGGACTGGCCAAGGGCCGTTCGCCAGCCAGGGAAACAGAGCCGGTCAAGCCGGTTCACGAAGAACATATTCGGGCCATCCTGCCGTATACATCAAAGGTAGTGGCTGCGATGATACAGATACAATTCCTGACGGGAATGAGGCCTGGGGAGCTGGTGATTATGCGGCCATGCGATATCGATACGAAGGGACCGGTATGGATCTATCGGCCCCGGAAATTCAAAACCAAGTTTCGGGGATTGTCCAGGAGCATACCAATCGGTCCAAAGGTTCAGACAATTCTAAAGCCGTTCCTGCGTCGTAAAGTGGATGCATATTGCTTCTCGCCACGTGAGGCAATTCAGGAACACCTCAAACGCAAATCGCCTATACACTATCAGGATCGGTACCGGCCCGATTCCTATCGACAAGCCATTGAGTACGCCATCGCGGCGGCCAGAGAAAACGATGTTCAGGTGCCCTACTTCCATCCCCATCAGTTGAGGCATACAGCCGGTACCCGAATCCGAAAGAAATATGGATTGGACGCGGCGAGAGCGATCCTGGGCCATCGGAAGCTGGGCATGGCGGACGAATACGCCGAACTGGATCTGCAGAAAGCGATCGCAGCAGCAAGGAAGATGGGATAGAGGCCACCTTGCATTATTGAACGTAATGTCCGGTGAATTGAGTTTGGGGATAATCAGTGTCCAAGGTTTTCAGAATTTTTTGTGATGTATTTGATGAAGCAAGTATTATTTCTAATTATTTTTCTTTTTTGCGGACGATATTAATAACTGAGACACGGGTTTTCGTTGTCCCTTCCTGTTGGTTGTGGATTGACTGCAGGTCGAGGTTGGTTACAATTAGGACAAAAAGTATCCATCGATCCGTTGGGGTTGTGGATTGACTGCAGGTCGAGGTTGGTTACAATATGTCGTGTATGCATGCTTTCAACAGGCAGGAGATTCGTAAAATTATTTTGAATG
>CAYMXC010000561.1:0-1747 GCA_964394135.1 uncultured Phycisphaerae bacterium | reverse complement strand
CAGATTCGCGAGGACCTTGAATCGCAACGATATTCGGCGATTGACCGGCGTGTCAAGCAACTGGGCAAGTTGACTTCAACCCGCATCACGGTAATTCTGGAGAAGGGGCCTGAGCCTGGCAAGGTGATTGCGGACTCTGACGAACAGCCGGAACGAATGGACAACCACAACGATCGTCCGGAAGTTCAGGAAGTTTTACAGGGCCAAACGGGGGAAAGGCTTCGCTATAGTTATACCCTGCACAAGGATATGCTGTATGTGGCGGTTCCGATACGGGAAAATCAGCATCTGGCGGGGATAATTCGCATGGCGGTATCAGCCAAATCCATCAAGGGTACGCTCAATAAGGTCTATTCCCGAATTGCACTGAGCGGCTTGCTGATTGCGTGTTGTGCGGCCGGTTTGAGTTTTGTTACTGCCAGACGTATCACTCGGCCGTTGGAGGAAATGAAACGTGGGGCGGATCATTTTGCCCAAGGTGAATTGAATTACCGTTTGGTGGTTCCTGAGACGCAGGAAATGGCGACTCTGGCGGAAGGGTTGAATCATATGGCTGAAGACCTTGGTCAGCGGATAGGCACATTAATTCAGCAGCGAAACGAACAGCAGGCGGTGCTTTCCAGCATGGTGGAAGGGGTTTTGGCGATCGACATGGAAGAACGGATCATCAGTATTAACGAAGCGGGGGCTCGATTATTGCAGGTTAATGCGTCGGAAATGGGGGGACGAAGCATTCAGGAAGTGGTTCGCAATATCGAGCTGCAGGAATTTGTGAGACGGACCCTGACCAGCGAGATTCCTGTGGAAGGTGATATCGTTTTGCGGGATAACGGCGAGCGATATTTGCAGGCTCATGGAACAATATTGCACGACGCAAGGAGTGAAAAGATCGGGGCGGTGATCGTTCTGGATGACGTAACACGGCTGAGACGGCTGGAAACAGTTCGACGTGACTTTGTGGCCAACGTTTCACATGAACTCAAAACGCCGATCACGTCGATCAAGGGTTTTGTCGAGACGTTGCTGGATGGTGGGCTGAAAAATTCCGAGGATGCGGAACGTTTTTTGAAAATCGTCGCCCGTCAGACGGATCGCCTCAATGCGATTATCGAAGATATTTTAAGTTTGTCGCGAATTGAAAATCAGACGGAAAAGGGGCATCTGACGCTGGAAAAATGTCGGGTCAGAGATGTGCTGAATTCCGCAATACAACTTTGCCAGCTTCAAGCGGCAGCCAAGGCGATAACGATCGACGTGGATTGCGATGAAGACCTTTCTTTTCAGATCAATGCACCGCTGATAGAGCAGGCCGTTGTGAACCTGGTCGATAATGCCATTAAATACAGCGATCCTGGCAAGTCGGTGAAAGTAGAGGCCCGAGCGGTGGACCATGAAATGATCATTCGTGTAATCGACAAGGGGTGCGGAATTGAAATAGAATATCTGCCACGAATTTTCGAACGATTTTACCGTGTCGATAAAGCTCGCAGCAGAAAACTTGGGGGTACAGGTCTTGGACTATCGATCGTAAAGCATATTGCCCTTGCGCACCAGGGGTCAGTGGAGGTGGAAAGTGCGCCGGGTCAGGGTTCCACGTTCATCATCCGTCTGCCGGCCAATAAGATATAAAAAAAAGAATTTATCTGCATTTCTGCTCGTATTTACTTATTTACTAGAAGATATATATCATTGCTCAAAAGACGCCCACGATCCAAAAAGCGATATATATAGATGTTATCTGGATTTT
>CAYMXC010000560.1:0-1752 GCA_964394135.1 uncultured Phycisphaerae bacterium | reverse complement strand
GGTCCGGTTCCATATGGGCCCCGCAGCGGTAATCCGCTTTCCAGCCCCAGTTTCCATTTTTGCGATAAGCGTACCCACCGTCGGGGGCCACAGCAAATTGATAAAGGTTATCGCCCTTGTCGCTAGCCACCCGGCAGCCGAATTCCACTTCATCCCCCGAAAAGAACTCCTGCGTATCGAGTTCGGAGTTCACCCTTCGTCCTTTTCCGGGCAGTTTCAACACATCGCGGTTTAAAACTTCATATCCAATATAAAGGTAGGCATCGTCGTACTTCACCAGGACCCATCCGGGAAGCGGACCCAAATCCTGCGAAAACGTTTTTTTCATCAACGGCACTTTGGAGGCATCGTCCCATTCATCTTTCGAGAGTTTTCCATCGATCGTCACCATTTTGGTGCTTCGCGGGACCGGCATCACGGGAGAACGAAGCACTGCTTTCAGCGTTCCCCGGCCGCGGCTGTAAAGCTCGGAAACTTCATCGCCGGTCATTGCCCTCGAATAAATCTTTACCTCCGCCAGTTTCGTGGTTTGGTTACATCGATTGTTCCAAAAGGTCTCCGGCACAAACATGATTCGGTCCCGGTCGTCCAGTTCCGGCATCTGAACCCCCAGACCGTAATAATATCGCCCCACCGGCTGCCCGTCGAGATAGAGCCGGTTCTCCTGAAAATTCCAGGTCAGCACGATATGAATCCATTTTCCCCGGGCCAGTTTTCCTGCGGTCAGGGATTTCTGCTCGGTAATAATATATTGTTTCCCCCCGCATGCGGCCCGGAAGGAAAGGCTTCCGTACGTTTTGCCTTTATCCTTCGCGTAATACAGCAGATACGACCATCCCTGTCCGCCCTCCTTTCCAAGACACCAGATGGGAACGAATTTTTCGAACTGATTTCCCCAATCCACCGGCTGGATCCAGAACGAAAGCGTCCCCTGCCTGGGATCGATTTTTTTACGGGCCGGATAGGACAGTGTTTTCCCCGTCAGCACCACCGCGTTAAATTCGTCATCCTTCTGAAAAGTTGCCTGGGTTCCGCCAGGCTCGGCGGCTGGAAGAACCCCGCCCAAACCCGTTAGTTCAAGGGTATGGCTCTCGAAATGACTCTCTAGAAGATCGGTTTGGGCGCCAGCCTCTTCGATCGATACCAGGACCAACGCCAGCCCCAGGACCATTGTGGTTATGCCGAATGAAAAACCGGAAATGAAATACGTACGACGCATTGATTCTCGCTTTCGATTTGCTCAAAACACATAATAAATTTAATGTTAAATTTTTATTTCACCGGTACCGGTCCGGTACTCCGGCGGACAATCAATTCCACCGGCAAGATTTCGCTGGTTGCATTTTCTCCGCGAACCATTTGATCCAATTTGGCCACCGCCAGCGCCCCTCGCTGTTCCAGTGGCTGCCGGACTGTGGTCAGCGGCGGTGAAGTAAATGCCGCGGTCGGTAAATCGTCGTAGCCGATTACCGATACGTCATCAGGAACCTTGATCCCGTGCCGATGAAGAATTTGAAGCAGAAGTAATGCGTTAAAATAATTGATGGACAGAATGGCCGTCGGCGGTTCACCGGATTCAAATAACTGCCGATATATCTGCTCCTGTGCTTCCTCATCATCAATCACATACTGGTCCGGCATCAGAATCCAGTTTGGCGCGATTTTCAAATCGAACTCCGCCATTTTTCGCAGATAGGTCTTGAACCGGGTCTGGGCCGAAACCGTGACGAGCATTTTTCCCACCAGCACCGC
>CAYMXC010000559.1:821-1753 GCA_964394135.1 uncultured Phycisphaerae bacterium | reverse complement strand
GGCTTTGCAGTCGTTGTTTTTGCTGGTCCAACTGTTTTAATCCGGCGACTTGCTGCAATTTTTGCGATCCGACTTCGACTTGCAGTTCCGGCGGAAGGTCCATCGGGCCCGCCGTCAGCTTTTCGATTTCCACCAGGACTTTGAATCGTGCCTGTTCCAATTCGCCCACGATTTTTTGCAGCCGAACCGCTTCTTCGCCCGGTACCGTGTTGATTTTGTCGGAAATATCTCCGATTTTGGTATTTAACGCGTCACGCTGCTCTTGTGCTCCCGCCAGCCGGGACTGGAGCTTTTCGATGACGGCGGAAAGTTGCTTTATCTGTGAATCGGTCAGTTCGCGAGCCTTTTCCACTTCGGTAATCACCAGTTTCGACTGGTTGATGGGCTGGTCGTAATTGGCCGGCTGAATTTTTTCCTGTTCCTGTTTGATCTGTTCGATCTGAATGCAGGTGTTGTTGATCTTTTCCTGCATTCCGACGAATTGGCTGTCGAAAAGCCTCAATTCATCCACGACGCCGTTGGACACGTACAGCTGCATGGCCGCCAGAAGCGATTTGACTCTCGCGGCGTCCTTGGCCTGGATGTTATTTTCCACCGGTTCATTGGCCAGAGTCTTCAGGTCCTCCATCGCCGTTTTAAATTGCTGCTGTTGTTCGGAACTGATCCGGCGGATTTCCTGCTGTTTGGCCTTGGCGTTCGGGACGTCGGGATCGGGCATCCCGGCGAACACGACCGAACGCGATTTGCTGTAAACTTCCAGCTGCATCACCGCCTGATCGATCGCCTGTTCCGGGGAATTTTTCGAACACCCCGAAGAAAACATGAGCGCCGACAGTGAAATAACTAGGACCGCATGTATATACTTTGAAACGACCACGGTTCGGTCTCCATTCTTACGTATCTGGTTCTTCCACGGACTCCAATGCAAGTCG
>CAYMXC010000559.1:0-779 GCA_964394135.1 uncultured Phycisphaerae bacterium | reverse complement strand
AACGACCACGGTTCGGTCTCCATTCTTCGTATCTGGTTCTTCCACGGACTCCAATGCAAGTCGTTTGGATCCTGCCATCGCTGATTTTGACATGAAACGCTCTCAAAGTCAACAAATTCATTCACTTAGAATTATATGACATTGAACATTTTTGGCGTAAAAATCTATAGCGTTCTCTTACGATGGAAGCATGAAGAGGACGAGGTTGTTCCAGTTCCAGAAGCCTTTTCCGATCAGGCCTTTTCCCGTTTCTGGGCTATAGTACTCGTGTAACGCGCCGTTTTTGACTATATCGCCGCCGAGAAGGCGAATCGTTCGATCGGCCAGGTCGTCGGCTTGTTTCTTAAGGCCATAGTTGACCAATCCCTGCCAGACCATGTACTGAACGATGATCCAGACCGGTCCAAGCCAGTTGCTTGGGTTACCCCTGGCTGTGGTCGGATCGTACATCCGCTCATCGGCGGAGAGGGATCGGATTCCAAATTTGGACAGGAATCTTTTTTCATTTAATAAATGGTCCTGAACCATCCGCCGGGCCTGATGCGGAGTGGCGATTTTGGCCCACAGGGGTAAAAAACCGCTCCAGCTCATAATTTTCAGGGGCAGGACCTTCCAATCAGGTTTGCAACCGACATGAATCATGCCCAGCGGGAGATGATGCCGGCATTGGACGTCGACGGAATAGAAAAAGCCGTCCCGTTCCTCCCAGCAATAGGTCTGAATCGCCTTGATGAGGGACTTGGACTGCTGTTTGAGTTGGGCTGCTTCTTTCGCCAGTC
>CAYMXC010000558.1:0-1765 GCA_964394135.1 uncultured Phycisphaerae bacterium | reverse complement strand
GGTGGGCAGGGGGGGAAGAACGATGAGTGGGGGGCTGAGATTTGTTTTTTTCGGATCAAGCCTGATTTCCGCGTACGTCAATCCGATTGCACTCTATTATCGCGGTATCGTCCGGGCTCTGCACGAACGTGGCCATTCCATTACTTTTTACGAGCCTGTAGCCTTTGACCGCCAGTTGCATCGCGATTTGTCCGATCCGCCCTGGGTTCGCGTGGTCGTTTTTCCGACCCTGAGCGAAAAGGACCTTTATCCTCTTTATACCGATGCCCACGATGCCGATATCCTGATCAAAGCCAGTGGTGTGGGTGTCTTCGATGAACTCCTGGAAGACGCCGTTCTGAATCTCCAGCGATTGGGCAATCTGGTTATCTACTGGGATGTCGATCCTCAATCGACTCTCGAACGGCTCCGGAAAAATCCCATCGACCCATTCATCGAAAAAATCCGACGGTTCGATATGGTCCTGACCTGTGGCGGCAGTGAATCGATCTGTCGAATTTACAGGGGATATGGTGCCCGCATCTGCATGCCGATTCATTATGCGCTCGATCCTTTTATTCCTCAAATCCCGCAGATTGATGCACGATTCAATCACGATCTGGCCCTTTTCTCCAACCGGGATTCATGCCAGGAACGGCGGATCAATGAATTTTTCTTCAAACCTGCCGCAAAACTTCCGACTCGCAGATTTCTGCTCGCCGGCAGCGGATGGGGAAAAAAACAGATGCCCGCTAACGTCGATTACCTCTCCCATTTGTACAGCCGTGATTATAACGCTTTCTTCTGTACGCCCCGGTGTGTTTTGTGTCCCCCACAAGATATTCTGTCACAATATGGGTGGTGGCCGAATCAGCAGCTTTTCGAGATTGCCGGTGTGGGAGCTTGCGCGATCGGTGATTTCCATGATGGAATCGAGGCCTTCCTCGAACCTGATCATGAAATTCTCGTTGCAAAAGACAACCAAAAAGTCGCTGAGCATATTGTTAATATCTCCACTGAACGATCCCGCCAAATCGGTGCAGCCGCTCGCCTTCGGATTCTAGATCAACATACCTACCTTCACCGGGCAGCCCAGGTGGAACGGCTGTTCGGAGTCACTGCTGTGGTCCGCGACAAGGTCACAAGCTGAAAATTCCATTTCCTTTGAAACCGCCATCATACATAATAAAGACGTCGATTAAGGTTTCCTTTATTTATAAAAGGGCAAAAATGAAAAATGGTTCTCTGTGGGATAACACCGGTGCTTCCTGGGTTTGGCCGAGCGAATGCGGGCGGCAGATCAATCAATATGTGGAATTCTCTCACGAATTTACGCTCGACGTTGTTCCTTCCCATGCCGATCTGCTGATCAGCGCCGATTCGAATTATCTCCTTCGGATAAACGGCGCGTTTATAGATTGCGGACAATATCATGATTTCCCTGAAAACAAAACTTTCGATATTTTGTCGGTCGGTGATAAGCTGCGGGTGGGTAAAAACATCTTGCACATCCTGCTCTATTATCAGGGTGAAACCAGTTTTCAATATCTGCCGGGTGCTCCAGGACTGATTTATGCCCTTTTCGGCGGATCGAAAATTATTGCCAGTGGACTTGATACCCGCTGGCGAACCTCAGCCGGTTATGTCGCGGGACCTGTGCCTAAGATCACCATTCAACTGGGTTTCACTTTCGAATTCGACGCCGGAAAAAACGATTTACCCTGGCAACAAATTAAAACCGGTGACCTGACTCCTGTCGATCGGACCAAGCCTTCCCATTTAAGGC
>CAYMXC010000557.1:0-1787 GCA_964394135.1 uncultured Phycisphaerae bacterium | reverse complement strand
ATTATGCCAGCAACAATGACAGAAATAGCGCGTGAAGCAAAAGTATCTTTGCCGCTGGTTTCACGTTTTCTCAGCAATGATGCGACTTTACGTATTTCAGAAGAAAAGCGAAAACGTATTGAAATGGCAAAGGCGAAATTGGGCGGAGTTCGGGTTCGTCGAGTACCTTTGGAAGTACAAAAGAAATTAACCTATAGTTTTTCCGTGCCCGTAAACCGTTGTTTTTCTTTTGAATGGTTTCAGAAGAATATTGGTGTGACAGAAGAATTTCGAATGTTCGAGCAAACGTTATGGTCTAAGAACTTCCGGGTCAGTATTAACTTTTTTGACTCTGATAAGTGCTTGGAATTCCTTAAGGATATGGCATTATCACATTGTGACGGTTTTTTCCTGGACGGTGGAGTCGTTGATAAAAATGTTGCTCACTGGCTTTTGGAAAATCGTATCCCTCATGTCAGTATCGCTCCACGAGATGATAAATGGGGAGTTAATACCGTATACGACTATGCGATCAGTGGATTACGCCAAGCCGTTGGGCACTTGCTGGATTTGGGGCATCGGCATATTGGATATGTAGGAATGCAGTCCCGTTATCCTATGTTTTTGTTAGTTATGGCGGAAAGAGAAATATCTTTTGATGCTAATGATTGTTGCCTTATTAATCCTATCGAACCCGACGAAAATTTAAGTCGATATCGGGATCATGCACGTGAGGCTTTCTCGCAGTGGTTTAAACCAGGTCATAGTCTGACATCTGTGATCTGTGCAAATGACTACATAGCTATGGGAGTCATGGATGTCTTAAGAGAAAAAGGACTAAAACCAGGGCAAGATCTCTCGATCGTTGGCTATGATAATATCGAACAAAGAGGCGTTACACCCACAAATAATCCAATTCTTACAACTGTGGATGTCCCTTTTGCGATGATTGGCCAACGCTGTGCCGAGCGGCTGTTAGAACAGGTGGTCGCCGGCCAATGGAGTATTGTTCATGAGCAGATTCCAGTCAAGCTGATTCCACGTGAGACCACAAAGATTTGTCGTGTCGGCAAATAATGAGTGGTCTCGATGGTTTTTAACAAAAGGAGTAAGGTTATGCGGAAAGAGACTCTGGTGATGTGTTTGGTTTTATTTCTTAGTCTGTTAGGGGCGACGGTTCATGCGACGGTTTATTTTTATGAGACCTTTGAGAATTTGAATATTGGCGATAGTATTACCAATTCCACCCCAACCAGCTATGGCTCATGGATGGTGACAGTTCCATCGTCCGGAGCGACATTGCAGGTGGTCGCCAATCCGACGGGAGAGGGTGGTCAATGCTTACAGTTCTCCGATACATCCACGACCGAACAGCTAAAAGTGCGTACGGTCTGGGCCGCCAATGCCACCGAGGCGGTGAAGGTGAAATTCGATGTTTACCTGAAAACGAAAGGTTTTGCTAATGCCTTTGAAACGTATGTGGGCGGCAGTTCATCCTACACTTACAACTATACTTACGTCACTGCCTTGGCCACTACCGGAACTTCCAAGAACTACACTAACGGCACCACGACCCCCTATACTTTGTCCAGTACGCTGCCGGTGAACACTTGGCTTCACTATGAAATGGAGTTTCCGACGATGCCACAGGCCGGCTACTTTACATTCCATCAGACCATCACTGCAAACGGCACTACTTACTTCGACGGCGACCTTCTCTCGAACTGGAGAAATCCCTCCTATTTGTCCTACATGATATTGCAACAACCGGCTGCTTTAAGTCAGAACGATCTGTACTTTGATAATAT
>CAYMXC010000556.1:0-1820 GCA_964394135.1 uncultured Phycisphaerae bacterium | reverse complement strand
CACCGTACCGCTCAGCAGCATACCCATTTCAACATACGCCAATGGACTCAGATACATCAGCCAATCGCACGTGCCCGCAGCCACTGCCGCAAATGTAGCCTGCTTGCGACCCCACTGCCGCGTAAAACTCCACACCGCAACGACAAATAAAATCGCAAACGTCACATGAATCAACTGAGCCAGATAAATCGCTTCGAACGGATCGCCCTTCAGCACCATCGCCAGCAGATAGAGATTTTCAGCGTTGAATGGAAAATTGGCGTACACATTATGTTCCAGAAAAGTAATCCGACCTGTCTGAAACCACTCCTTGGGCACCTGCAGATGATATTCGAGAACGTCGTATCCAAACCCCTCCGCAGGCCAAAGAACACCAGGCGGAACAGTCGAACACAAAAGTGCCATCACCAGAAACGGACCTAGCACTACAAGTAGCGTCGGCCAGTACCGCCCAGCTTCGTATAGCAATCCAGCACGCATTGACGCCGCCTGAAATTGACGATACAAAATCACAAGCCCTCCCACCGCCGCCACGCCTGTCAGGATCAGCCACAATATTCTCACTCGCAGCAAACCCATCAATCCAAACCCCAACACCGACAGCGAAAGTAAGCCCAATCCGCACGTCACCGCCGTGATCATTCGTTGTCCAGGCGACAGGCTCGGCGCAAGCAATTTTGCCGGCAAGTAACCAATCGCCACCGCCGTCAGCAGAATCCCCAGCAGATACGGCAAATCAAACAAAATGATCGCGCAGGCCGTCGGACTGATGTGCCAGACCACCACCATCACCGCGGCAAACAGACCAATTGCAACAATCAGCTTGAGAAGATCTCGATCTATCAGCGTCCTGGTTTCCATGTAACCTTATAAATCCTTATTTTATTGGCCAGAAGCCGGGCAGCATCGCCAGGCCAGTAAGTCTCGGGGTTATCAATAGGCATAACAAATTCCGCCCGGAATTTTAACACCTTCTCACGCAAAAGGCGATTCAGATCAAGGCTGTTAAAATATGTTTCCGGATGCGTATAGGGAAAAACCATCGCCAAATAATCGGCGCCCTTTTCTTTCATATAGGCAGGTATCGTCTTTTTATACAGGGCTTCCCCAGCCTTAGGATCTATCAGGCCGCCGAGATCGATTATTTTTCGATTTCCGAAATATGACATCGCCCCAATATCAAACGCGGCAACTTTTGCATCCGGCGGAGAATGACGCAAAAGCCACATCGCCGCAGGAATATGAACACGATTAAATTGATCGATCGCGCCACGCACAATAACCGCCCACGTATAAAGCGACAGGCAGGAAAGCGCACCCAGCACAACCACATCAAAAACGATGGCCTTGCGATTACACCCTTTTTGCCATAGATACTGCAAGCCCATAACGAAAAAAAACATCATCAATACTAAAACTGCAGGCTGATATCGACCCGCATGCCCGCGTGTCGGAAGGATGATGCTGTAGGCGAGCAACTGCAGCACCGACCACACCAGCAAGCCGACCGTCCGATCCGATCGGCGTGAAAGATAAACCATAAAACCGATAACCGTAACGATCACGCCAACGATTGACAAAATATCAAGCCAGCTCACTCCGAATCGCTCGAACAATTTCGTCCCCAACTGAAATTGTGTAAACCGATAACCCCACGTACCGACCAGGTAGAAAATATTCTTGAAAATATCCAGAGGATGCCAGACCGCTCCAGGCCCAGAACCGATAATCCACCGTCGGTCCAAAAGACTACATGGTAATATTGATCCAGTAAGATGATAAATCCACAAGAATGTCAAAACAAGTCAAAATCAAGCTGA
>CAYMXC010000555.1:0-1823 GCA_964394135.1 uncultured Phycisphaerae bacterium | reverse complement strand
TCGAGTAGCACAAGTCCCATGTTTTATTTCCCTTGGCCAGGGGACAGCCAAGTTCGAGATACTTAGCCGAAGGATTATAACTTTCTCCTGTCTGTCCCATATAGGGTGCTACCACACAATACCAGGCTTTCCGGAAATCGCCGGTACCATAATGATGGTTGTCTCTGAGATACCACGGGTGCGTAAGGGGAAAGTTTCCAGCGTAATCATTGAGATACATTGTAAACCCTACGCCCCACTGGCGAAGGTTACTTTTACACTGAATATCAATGGCCTTTCGCTTCGCCGAACCCAGAGAAGGCAGGAGTATGGAAATTAAAACCGCAATAATCGCCACTACCACCAACAGCTCAATCAATGTAAATCCGTTTCTCTTTTTCATCGCAAATTCCTCACATGAATCTTCTATACCTTTATAAAATTTATGAGATTTCGTTTTCAAAGGCATCGACGGATAAGCGATATCCGCCGATGCGAGATCAAAGTAAGAACCTTCCTACTGCTCCAATTTCACGAGCATCAGACCCGCCAGAAGCAAACCCGCGATAAGCGGTAAGCTTGTGGCTGGACAGGTAATTCCTGTCGCGACATCGGTATCATCCTTGGCCTGCGATTCCGGTACATCCAGCCCAAAGGCCTTGGCATCGGCGGCTGCGGCGGCTTCGCCTGCACCATAGTTCGTCGCCAGGATACCCAGATCAACGACGTTGACATTCGTATCACCATCGAAATCGCCCATTTCCCATGTGGCGGTTCCGGTCACACCGTAATTGGTCGCCAGAATACCCAGGTCAACGACGTTAACTTTGTTGTCATGATTGGCATCGCCGGGCGTAGTCGTGCTATACGTAACCGTCATATAGGGGAAAAGTGACGGATCGCCTGTTTCGTTGCTATAAAACTCCACCCACTCACTGCTTTCATCACGATAGGACACTTCGAAATAGGCAAAGCGAGATCCCGCTGCCTGATTCGACTGTGTTTGAATATAGCTGGTCAATTCGGGATCGCTAAAAGAAATCCACTGATCCGATACATCCCAATTAATGGCCATATCGGAAGTCGCAAGGTGCATTCCGGCGGGCATATACTCCCAGGTGTAAGGATCTATATAGTTATATCCATCGATTCCGTCAAAATAGGAGACATTATAATATGGGCTCATCGTCGGCCAGTCATTGACACCGTCATATTTCCATGCCGATACCGCGTCGGTAAATGGGTGAACCTTCCAGAGATCGCAATATGCGGCAGTTTGATTGTTTGCATAGATGACCTTCAGATTGAATGATACTGAATTGATCGTTGCATTTGCCGGGATTGAGGACAAGTCAACACGAATCAGCGGGCGGCAATCGTAGGCACCAAAACCCTGATAGTCGTTATTCCAGTACTCCCTGAGCCAAAGGGTCGAGGTGGGAACCTGATAACCATAGGTGACATCCACCGAGGTGTCAAAAACCGGGCCATTTCCGGAAATGGTCACCGTTTCCGCCTTGACAAAGCAAACAAAACTCAACAGCATTACCAAACCAACACAACACATCTTCTTAACCATAAAAAATCTCCTTAAAAAGGTTTCCATTATTACCGAATAGGATATCCTATTCTTGACAAACGTATTTTCGGACTGATATTGATCTTGAAATGTGCCTTGCTGTTTCGTCCATAGTCAAAACAATACTTTTTAATTATACGCCGGTATTGAAATGTATCTTGCGGGCTGATCGTTTTCCGGTCATTTATAACTTTGACCTGTTGCCCTTCCCGCTTGTTGTTAAGATCATAGTATCAAAGCCAAAAGATAATGTCAAGACAAAAAA
>CAYMXC010000554.1:0-1833 GCA_964394135.1 uncultured Phycisphaerae bacterium | reverse complement strand
TCATCTGGGGTAAAATACGCGAACCGTCGAAAGCGGTATAAGTTCCGCAAAATCGTTCTGTTCCCTCGTCGTCCGTCAATCGCACCAACCGCATATCTTCCATTCCGTGCGATTCACTTTGAGACAGGGGAAACAGGACCACTTCTCCGAGTTCAATTTCGGCGGCTATTTCAATTTCATAATTGGATTTGGCCATCCAGACCAGTCGTTCTTCTGTTTTGGCCCACCCTGAATCGGTCTCGGCTTCCGTTTTCATCATGCCGATGGTTTCGACCAAGTTCGCGTATGTGAACGTATCGGGAAGTTTATGGAGAATACGTTCGGCATGGGTATTATACAGTTTCATTTCTATCAGAACGTCCCTGAAGGCCTTTTTTTCGTAAGTCGGATCTTTAACTTTGCGAAAGGATCGAGCGTGCTGACTGGGAGCCTCAAATTCAATGTTTCCGTTCGGATCGATCAACCCGCGGCGGAAAACAATCGAGGAAATATGTCCTTCACCGATTGCCCGGAGACTCATGAGAAATCGCATGTATCCCGGAGGGGTAAAACGCTGGTCCAAGGCGGGAACGATCGACGGATTAAACAAGGCCGCCGATTCAAAGGCGTATTCCATGGTGAAATACGACCCGATGAGAAGGCGATGATTCACGGACACGATGGAAGAGAGGTTCATTCGCTCACAGGCTTCGTAAAAGTGATCCAGAAGCGTTTGCTCGAAATCAGGATGATGTGCGCCGAAATCCTGAGCGATGGGATAAAGCAGCCGTTGGACGGTGTCGGCGTTGAGATTGGAAACATACCGGAATATTTTACGCGCCCGAGTGACATCCCCAGGCCAGAAAAATCGCATGATTGTTCGACGGGAGTCGCCGGTCAGGCGTAACGGCAGACGATGAACGGCCAACGGTTCGACTGCAATTTCCATTTTCCCCTCCGATGGTCCTTGCACGCTTTGAATTAAAGAAGTAATACACTTATTTCGAATTTCATCCTACCATTGATCGAATAAATGTCAACATAACGGTGTTTTATTCGCACAAACTCATCCTTGACGCTTGTGATTGACAGGCATGAACCACCGTTTATAATGAGAAAGCAAGGGGGAAAAATATCATGATGGAAACTTCCGGGCACACACGTTCCGTATGGATGTCGGAGTCATTACCTTTACTTTCTTCACTTCATGAAAATACAAAGGCGGACGTCTGCATCATTGGCGCGGGAATCGCCGGGCTGACGACCGCGTACTTGTTGATTCGGGAAGGAAAATCGGTTTTGGTCGTGGATGACGGACCGTTGATCAGTGGCGAGACCTGCCGAACGACGGCACATCTGTCGTCGGCGCTGGATGACCGTTATCTGGAGCTTGAGCGACTCCATGGTCCCCAGGGCGCTAAATTGGCCGCCGAAAGTCATACCGCCGCCATCGATCGGATAGAGGCGATCGTCAAAGAAGAAGGGATCGATTGCCAATTTGAACGGCTGGATGGATATTTGTTTGTTCCGCGGGGTGAATCGACGGATATTTTACATCAGGAGTGCCAGGCAGCCCGGCGTGCGGGGTTGAATGACGTTCAAGTGATTGACCAGTCGCCCCTGTCGTTTTTCAATACCGGTCCATGCCTGCAGTTTCCCCGGCAGGGTACATTTCATCCGGTACGATATCTTGCCGCACTGGCCCATCGAATTTGGCAAGCGGGGGGACGGATTTATACGCAGACGCATGTATCCAAAGTGGAAGGCAGGGCGCCGGGCTGTGTGACGACGGACACGGGGCATACGATTTATGCCGGAGCGAGCGTGGTGACGACCAATACACCGATCAACGAT
>CAYMXC010000553.1:0-1835 GCA_964394135.1 uncultured Phycisphaerae bacterium | reverse complement strand
CATGCTCATCCCCACCGATCAGTTTCCCACGCCCAGCATGCTGCTCAGAGGTTTATCCATTACACCGCACCTCGGCAAGATCGAACGATCGGTATATGCCATTTGCCCCACAGGGAATGCAGTGTTAAACTGGGCGCGCGACCTGGTGAAAATTTCAATCGAAGAATTGAGTGAGAAACTGGAAAACCGGGGTAAAGAGCCCAGTTCCGTGATGGCGCTGCCATGCCTTTCCGGCGCCATGTTGTATTGGCAAGGCGGACGAAAACTGCGCGGCGCCTTGTTGGGGATGACCCTGGCAACCGATCCGGTGGATGTTGTGCAAGCTTTCATGGAAGCCATCGCATACGATTACATCAATACACTATCTTTACTTAAAGAAGAAGGTGTACCGGTTAAACAAATCCGTGCCACAGGCGGTGGATCGCGTTCATCATGGTGGACACAGTTAAAGTCTGATTTGCTGCAAGTGCCCATTGAAGTGGTGGCTGAACCCGAACCCGGTGCGCTGGGTGCTGCACTGTTGGCAGGATATGGAATGGGTCTCTACAAAGACCTGGATGAAGCCAGTCAAAGATATTCCGGCACAAGTCGCATTTTCAAACCCGATCCTGAACGTTATAAATTGCATCAAGAGCGTTTTGAACTCTATAGCAAATTCGTTCCAAACTTGCTCGAAAATGTTTTTAATCAGTGGTAACAAAAATTTTTGACCATATAAAATAATGGAGCATTTTATGGAACCTCAGAATAGTAGGAAACGCACAGTTCGTGACTTGCAGGTCAATCTCGCGAAATACCTCATCCAATTGAAGGAGGGACAACGACTTGAGAGCATTCGTGAAATCGCCGCTTCAACTCAAATGAGCATTGGTGCAGTTTCTACAGCATTAAATGGCTTGCAAGATGTTGGCGCAGTTGCCATTCAACGCCGCGGACATCTGGGATCTATCGTCGAAGAATTATCGGTTGCCAAGCTGTGGGGTGTCATTGAACAAGGTCCACTGGTAATAGCCCTTTCATTGCCCATGCACAATCGATTTGAGGGATTGGCGACCGGTTTAAAACTCAGTTTTGAAAAGGCTGGAATTGAAGCTTTTCTAATTTTTATCCGCGGTTCACGCACTCGATTAAAAGCATTAACAGCAAATCGCTGTCACGCAGTTTTGATGTCGGGTTTAGCCGCCGAAAAATTGTGCGGAAAAGAATATGAAATGCTATTCGGCCTGCCGCCTAAAAGTTGGGGGGCTGAGTAGAACGTCTTCCATAGAATGGATGTCTACACCGTCAAACCCTTACGTGTAGCAGTTGACCCCGATTCGTTTGACCATCGGTATTTGACCGATTTGGAATTCAAAGGGCAAAACATTGACATTCATCCTGTCTCTTTTGTTCATATCTCACGGCTGTTGAAAAACGGCGAAATCGATGCAGCGGTTTGGACATCTGACCAGAACGAGTCATATTTAGGTGAAGGAATAACATCACGTCCGCTTTCGCAACATGTCATGGAACAAGTGGGTGATAAATCAGTTTCGGCAGCTTTTGTGGGGCGAAAAGGCAGTGAAGCAGTTCGAGCAATCCTAAAAACCTTCATAACTCCTGATGAGGTGAGGATAATTCCGAATGAGATTGTGGCTGGAAGAATGGTTCCCGAGTATTAGTCGGGAGCAATTGCGAATAATGAAAAATTCGAGAAGACAATCAACAGGCTGTATCGTAGAAAAAAAACCAGGAGTGATATGGATATTCACGAATACGAAATAGGATTACACAAGAGTGACCTGGATACACCTGCATTATTGGTAGATATGGATGCAGTAGAACGAAACATTCAC
>CAYMXC010000552.1:0-1843 GCA_964394135.1 uncultured Phycisphaerae bacterium | reverse complement strand
TATGGCGGGTATCAAAGCTGGGATGAATATTGGGAACGAAGGATTACCCGTGAGGATACCCTAAATAAACATGATCAAAAGGTGTTCGGCTATTTCAGCGATGGGGGAAGAACCTACATTTGGACAAATAGGCTGCAAGATTTCAAACAGCATCCACTTATTGGAGCGGGGCTTGGTTTATCGTGGGATATTCAGATCGACGATCATAATCTGGTAGTATTTCTTCTCTCCCGGATCGGCCTATCGGGTTTTTTCGTGTTTGGATATTTTTTACTGAATTATATCAGGGAGCTCAGGGAAAGAAGCTTGATGGAATACTCAACTTCAGCACAGAAGAGAGTCTTAGTGGCTTTCGCGGTGCATTATGCGGTGGTTCTTTCCGTCGGTCAGGGTTTCTTCTGTCCGTATTTCCTTATCAGCGATTTTGCTGTTTTGGGATTGATATTGAATACTTTTTTTGCCGGGAAAGGAATAAGATGAATGTCGTCTTCATGACCTATTTCGAATATCCGGGTGAAAACGCCTGCGCTAATAGATTGAATAAGCTCGCACGCTCTCTGATTGCAGCAAAACATGTAGTTCGCATTGTATCGGTGTCGTATCAGGAAACGTCTTCCCACATTTTGTGCGGCCATGACGTTGACGGCGTCGAATTTATAAAGATATGCAATCGGCATCGTTCGTGGGATTTTTCCCGATGCTTTATGTTAGTTAATGACGCATGTTCTTTGTATCGTTCCCTTGTCGCCATTAATAGTAAAGACAGAGTTGATCTGGTGCTGGGATATGGGGAACAGTCGATCCGCTATTTTTTTGTCAGGCGATTCTGCACAGGAAAGAACCTGCCGTTCATCGCTGATCTGACAGAGTGGCTGCCATTTGATTTTCGTCGTTTTTTGAGTGTTCAGTATTTAGATCATCTTTTTTTCAGGGTTGGTGTGCTTTCCAGGATTACCGGTGCCGTGGGGATCTCAAGTTATCTGTTTGAGCAATGCAAGAAAAGGAATGTGCCAGCGATTATCGTTCCATCCCTTTGTGCTGAGGGAACGAATAGTGCGAATTCTTCAGCCAAACGGTTAGGCTTTGCCATCGGGTACATCGGTCAGCTTTTTCACCGTGACGATCCGATTCCTATGCTGGAAGCTGTCGAGGGTTGCCTTCGAAAATGGCCGGAATTAAAATTTCACATTATCGGAAAGATACACCATCGAGTGTCAATGCCTGAAGCTGTGAACAAACTCGCGATAATGGAGTCCGAACAAGTTGTAGTGACTGGTTTCGTTCCAAGAGAGGATTACGAAAACCTGCTGGATACTATGGACATTTTCATATTGTTTAGAACACGTGGAGTACTTTCCGAGGCATCCTTCCCGACGCGATTGCCGGAAATACTTTCCAAGGGAAAGCCGGTGATAATTTCCGACGTAGGAGACGTTTCAAGATATTTGACACATAATAAAGACGCCTACATAGTTCCTTCTGGAAATCATTCCGATTCGATCGCTGAAGGGATATGTCGATTGCGCTGCGACGATGGCCTGTATGGCAGTATAGCCAACGGAGCGCTGGCAGCAGCATCGAAAAAATTCTATTACATGAATTATTGTCAGTTGTTGCATCGTTTTATAGTTGGTCTGCATAGGGTGAAAAATGAAGAAAAAAATGCATCGATAAGGAACACCACCGGCAGTAAAACATTTTGTGCTTGACATGCTATTCGCCGGATGATTTCAGGATGTCATTCTTGAACGTATTCCAGAAGAGTGAACGCTTTTCGTCGAGAATCGATTTGGTATAATTTTTTGATTTGTTAAAATTTACCGTGGCCTGCCTTATACAAAGA
>CAYMXC010000551.1:0-1851 GCA_964394135.1 uncultured Phycisphaerae bacterium | reverse complement strand
CCTGATGCGGACGACGGGTTTGCGTCGAACGTCTGGGATGGGGAATTATGCACACGCCGACGGGGTATTGCTGGCCCGGCTGGGGATGATGGGGCGATTTCATGAAGTACCGGAGATTCTGTTTTTTTCTCGTCGTCACAGCCATCAGGCCGGCAGCAGCATGATGGACCGGTATTCGTGGACGGTCTGGTTTGATCCGAAAAAAAGCGGCCGGATCGTTTTTCCTCACTGGCGGATATTTTTTGAATATCTTCGAGTGATTCATGAGGTTTCGCCGAACGGCATGGACCGTTATTTGTGCTATCTTCAGATGGTTCGATGGGCATTTTGGTATCGGAGAAAACTTATGGGAAATATATGGGTGGCATTGAAACACGCATCTGGCAGGCTGTTTCATCGAAAGAAACGTGAGAAGGCGTCTGGCCAGCCGGTAGTGAGTCGGGGTTGCTGGTCGGCATCGCGTGTTCGCGAATAACAATTGTCCGAGCGACATAAAAGAAAGAAGTAGCATGACTTTCACGGGCGAATGGTTCAGGGAGTGCTGGCGGTATCGGGAATTGTTTTATTTTCTGGTCTGGCGGGACGTGAAGGTCCGGTACAAGCAGACGATTTTCGGCGCGGCGTGGGCGATCATTCAACCTTTTTTCGTGATGGTTGTTTTTACGATATTTTTCGGGAAGCTGGGCAATCTGTCGTCCGACGGCATTCCGCGGCCGATATTTTACTATAGCGCGCTGCTGCCGTGGACGTTTTTTTCCAGTGCGATCAACAACGCGGGCAACAGTTTGGTACTGAATCGCGTGCTGCTGACGAAGGTTTATTTTCCGCGTGTGACGATTCCCGCATCGGCGGTTTTCTGCGGTTTGGTTGATTTTGGCATCGCGTTTATATTTCTGTTCGTGATGATGATTTATTATCACACTCCGATTGGGGTGGGTATATTGCTTTGGCCTGTACTGCTGATGCTGCTGGTGATGTTGTCGCTGGGAGTTGGAATGATTTTTGCTACGCTCAATGTTCGCTATCGTGATGTTCGTTATACACTGCCGTTTATCACACAGGTTTGGTTGTTTTTGACGCCCATCATATATCCATCAAGCATGGTGCCCGCGCAGTTTCGATTTCTGCTGGGGATAAATCCATTGAGCGGGATTATCGAAGGTTTTCGTTCGTCGCTGATCGCGTCCATGCCGATCAACTGGCAATTGCTGGAGGTTTCCGTTCTGATGACGGTGGTGATTTTTATTGCGGGCGTGCTTTATTTTCGCCGGATGGAGCGCACATTCGCCGATATTGTTTAGGAGTGTGAACGGATATTTATGATATCGTCGATCTGGGCGGAAAATCTGTCGAAGCAGTACCGGATCGGCCAGATTCGGCGGGAAACCACTCTTCGTGAAGCGTTGTCTGGCATGATACGTCATCCGCTTAGAAATCTTCATTCGCAAACCGATGTCGTCTGGGCTGTAAGGGATATATCGTTTGAAGTGCCACCTGGTCAGGTGGTCGGGATCATCGGTCGAAACGGAGCCGGCAAGAGCACGCTTCTTAAGCTGCTATCGAAGATTACCTATCCAACTATCGGCAAGTTCAAAGTTTCGGGTCGTGCCGCATCGCTGCTGGAGGTCGGAACCGGATTTCATTCCGAACTGACGGGTCGTGAGAATATTTATTTGAACGGATCGATCCTTGGCATGAAAAAGAAGGAGATCGACCGCAAGCTCGATGCGATTATTTCATTTGCCGGCGTGGAAAAATTCATTGATACACCCATCAAGCGATATTCGTCCGGGATGGAATTGCGGCTGGGATTTGCGGTCGCGGCACATCTGGAGCCTGACGTTTTGTTTG
>CAYMXC010000550.1:0-1872 GCA_964394135.1 uncultured Phycisphaerae bacterium | reverse complement strand
TTCGATCTTTGAAAAGCCCGGCTCAGCCGGCTTTACGCCCAGAATTTCCGCCAGAATAAGGTAACCCGGAACGCACGACCAGATATGACACAAGCTATCCAGTTCATCACCCAAAAATGTTTCCCACCAACTGGTAGCACCCCTCTCGGCCATGTCGTTCCAAAGTCGAACTACTTCCCGCCACATCTCACTATGCATCTGGGATCGGCACATCGCCTCAGCCAGATAGGTCCAGAAATACGTTCCGCACAAGCAAAGCGTCGGATCGTTCGGAATCAAAAGACGAGCCAATATTTCACGAGCGCGATCAGGCGGACATATCTGCGACAAGACAGCCAGAGCGTTTGTTTGCTGACTAATATATTTCGATTGTTTGCCGCCATCAACAGCATCGACATACAGATTACGATTGATATCAAAGAAAAATTTATCGGCCCGGTCACGCATGATGTCGGCTTGATGACGCAGTTCCCGGGCTTTGTGACTGCAGCCGAGATATTCTAAACATTTCATCTGAGCATCAAGAGCCATGATAAAAAAACAATTCAACCCCGCACTTATGCCGCGACGATCGATCGGCGGATAGGAATGATTGTGAAAAGTAAGCCCGGGATGATCGATAAAAATCTGGCCAACACCTTTTTCAAATGCTTTCTGTCCATCGATTTCTATCAAGCCCGATGGCCCCATTTCATTACGGTACCAGTTCAGAATTCGATCCGCCGTCGGCATCAATTGCAACACCAGATCTTTATCGTCACTGACCTGCAGATACTTCCATATGCCAATTACGCAGATCAGGGAATAATCATATAATGGATAATCGTCTCCGGAAAAAGCATAGCAGCACAGCTGGCCGTCGGGACTTTGAATCTGCTGCATCGTAAGCATAAGATGTTTGAGGTGCGAAAAATCGCCGGTCAGATATGCCTCCCACAGTCCGCTCCAGATATGATCGCCCCAGGCACTGGTTTGTTCGCGGGTCGGACAATCTACATGAACATCCTGAGCACCAATCGTCATTGTATGGCATGTGATATCCCAAATCCGATTGACAATCGGATCATCGCATTCAAACACTGCTCGTATCGGCAGCGACGTCTCACGACGCCAAACTCCCAACCGATGCAAAACCAACTTCGCATGAGGCCCGCGCACTACCGCATGTACATATCGCATGCCGTCATAGCCAAACGTCCTCCAGCACTGACGCCCGCTACGAGTAATGTAGCGTTTGGCATATTTTGTCATTTTCCGAAAACACCAGGGCCGTCCATCACGCATATTTTCAGCAGGACACAAGTCGATGATAACTCCTGCGTGGGCTTCAATTTCTAGTTCGATCTGCCCAGCCAACTCTTCGCCTAGGTCGACAGTCAGAGCGAACCCCTTCTTACTTTCGTCAATAACGACAGGAAAAGTATATTTGTGCCCCAGAATCTTCAGTGGTTCCTGATCCAAATGACTCGTCAATCGATCCAAAGGAAGTATTTCACTTAAGGCTTCCCACGCATTGACGATTTCAGCAAACTCCGATGGATATTCCTTCAAGTATGGCACAATCCGTGGTTGCAGATATACGGGACCCGGATCAACTATGGAGGCACCAGGCCAGGATGAGTCATCGAAGGTTGAATTCTGCCATCCGACCATTTCGTTTCTTGCATCAAAACACTCCATCCATGCGGTAGCACCGTTGCGCCGAGGTACATCAGTGAGAAATGCCTCTGATTTGATAACCTTCCACCGGTCATTCGTCAACCACTCCCGGCGACGACCTTTAGCATCTACCACCTCTATCGCAGCCAGAATGCCAGGCGTCCCGGACGTATAAGTGCAGTGCGGCACTGCGTGCCAGGTTGCAAGAACAGC
>CAYMXC010000549.1:0-1877 GCA_964394135.1 uncultured Phycisphaerae bacterium | reverse complement strand
CGGGCGGAAGCAGCTTTTTGTCCGCATATGTTCCGCCTCGGACACAGCCGTTGAATACGGCCACTCGAAGCCGACCATCCATCGGCCAGGGCCTCGGCATGCCATTGGAATCCACATAGGTATGCGGCATAGGCCCTCTGTATCCTCGAACACATGCCACATGCAGGAAATAATATTCGGCCACGCTCTTATTGCGGGTATGGCGACTAGTAACGGTATGGAAAGGTTTATTTTCTGGCTTCTTGTCAAGAATGGTAATAAACGGGCAGTTCAGCATTAGAGGAACGACGGACCTATTTTCAAACCAGACCGGTATAGGTCTGCCCCATACCTCGCTCAAGGCCCTTAGAGCCGGAGTTGCCATGATGAAATCGCCTATTCCGCCAGTCGCTGGATTCAGGAACCAGTCCACGTCATTCTTCTACCAACGAATATACCGTGTTCTTCCCTGTCGAAAAGATGTGTATGTACCCATTGTAGATTAAACCCGCAGTCCGTAAATATATTTTTGTACTGATAGACCGAACGGTATCTGATATCCCCATGATTGGCGATCCCTGTAGTAGTATTCTCCGTGATCAGAAGAATGCCAGCATCGCCTAGGCGTTCGTGAAATTGCCGGATGATAGAACGTAGTGATTCATCTTCGACCACATGCTGAAGAACCACGCAGGTAAAGATGCAGTCGAATTTCCGATCGTCGAACGGAATCTTACCATTCTCAATACATTGAAAATTATCACCTTCCTCTCGCTCAAGTTGATCCACTATGTCACAGGCATAATATTCAGTAAAATGTTTTTTAAGGGCAGACCTCCATCTTCCAATCCCGCACCCAAAGTCCAGTACCCGGCGTTTACCTGCGGCATATTCTGCCAGAAGTGTTTCCAAGACAGGTTCGAACCTACGCTGAATCTCCAGATATTTTTTCTCTGACCAAGCTGGCGACCCAACTGTCCTGTGCCCGCCTTTTGCCTGATACTTTTCCTCCCAGTGTCTTTTCATATCATTTTCCATTACCATGCTCCCATCGGACAATGAGCGATCTGCGTACGTGCCTTTACGGCGGAAAAACATCCGCACAGACTGCACCGCAGGGGTTCATTTCCTGTTATCGTTTTAACGGCCTGGCCAAGTGACCGTCCTATGGCGTCTATCAGGCCGAATTTCGTCTTTACCTGTTCCGTGGACCAGGGGCATTGACGGCAGATTTCATATTTTTCCTGTGCTGTTTGTTGTTCAGGGTAAAGTTCGGTCCGTTTCAGCACGGCATCCACATAAGGATTAGATCGCATGATGATCTGTTCCCGCGGCCAGCAAGGAATCTGCCTGCGGATAAGCTCCCACAATAGGCCATCCGCCTCATTTACATCATAGGTCATATTCCAGGCCCTAAGACGCTGCGGGTCCCTGGCGTCGAACAGACCCATAGAACCTGCAACGAAACTCTCGCCAATGACCGCTGCAGGAGTTCCAATAGCAAGGCTTTCAACTAGCATAGTCGATGATATTCCGGCGACAGCCTTTGCTAGTTTGATAAGAGTATATGAACTGCTTTCCCATACCACCGACACGCGGTTTGAAAGGCCCGCACAAAAGAGATATTTCGCAAATTGATCACTGTCCAGACCGCCAGACTTACAGTCCAATGGATGAGGCCTTGCTACGATCGGAAGATCAATATTTCTAGCAATCAGACTCAGCAGTGCGATATGCACCCTGTACGGATCGTTCACCATATGATATTCATCCATGGCATCCTGCAGGGCCTTCGTCATTCCACGCCTAACCGCCTTATCCTTGGCCAGTTGTAGTGGCACAAAAAGAAAATCACGAGGAAGTTTCAGATTTATATATTCGTCCTCGTTCCAGTTCGC
>CAYMXC010000548.1:0-1880 GCA_964394135.1 uncultured Phycisphaerae bacterium | reverse complement strand
GCAATCATGGCCCGGTAAGATTCCTCAGCGAAGTGAACAACGCTTCTGCAGTGTTCCGCATGGAAAAGTTCGCTCTGAGTATCGACTATCCCCTGCCGGCATAATTCGGCCAATTCCCCGATCAATTCGGATTCTCTCTGCTCACTCAGGTCGATCCCTTTCATTTCGCCGGATGACCGGGGGTCGTGCCCGAAATGATCGAAGCACGAAAACTGGTATTTTGCCCGCTTTGCGTTTGGCGGGTCCGCTGCCTCAAGGTATCGGATCACTGTATCAACTGAGCTGTGAAAACGGTACAAATCCAGGCCGTAAAACCCCACTTTTTCATGTTCAGGCCCCCTAGCGTCGTTATACGCCCGCAGCCAGTCGATAAATTCCGCTGCCACCGCGTTTCGCCATACCCATGAGCCGAATGACTGAAAATTTTCCAATGCTTCCACCGCCGTCGTATCCGGCCCCAGGCCCCTGACGAAACAATTCACCCGCCAGGCATCGTGCCAATCCGCCTCGACCGCCACGGCAGTGAATCCATTCTGTTCGATCAGCTTTTTGGTAATCCGCGCCCTATGAATATCAAACTCGGCTGTTCCATATGAGGCCGACCCCAGCAGTACAATCCGCTTCCCACCGATCATCTCCATAAGCGGCCTGTGCTCGTCATCCGATCCATCCACCGGATGAAGCGACATTCTTATATTTTTCAGCAGTGCATCTTCGTCCCTGATCATCCATCGCTCCCTGGCATATGCCTCACCCAACCTTGTGTCCTTCCTGAGCCGCGCGTAGAAGCCCGCTTACCTCATCGTCCGATATTTGCGAAAAATCCTGATACCACATACCAACCCCGTAAAATGGCGAAGGTTCGTACAGGCAGATGACTTCATCGGCCAGTTCCTTAAGCTCATTGCACGTTTCCGTCGCTCCCGTAGGCACTGCCACAACGATCCGCAGCGGATGGTTCTTTCGCAGCGAAACCACCGCAACTCGCATCGAGGCGCCCGTGGCCAGACCGTCATCGATCACAATGACCGTTTTGCCCGCCACTTCGAGTTCCGGCTGATCCCCCCGATATATTTTTTTTCTGCGTTCCAATTCCGAATATTCCCGCCTGGCCGCCGCATCGAATTCATCCTGCGTGATTCCCAAACTTTCCAGCACATCATAATTGATCACACGCGTCCCGTTGGCAGTAATCGCACCCATCGCCAGTTCCTCGTGCCCCGGTACTCCCACCTTACGGACCAGGAAAACATCCATCGGAATTCCCAGCATCTGCGACACTTCGAATGCCACAACCACCCCGCCCCTCGGCAAAGCCAGCAGAAGGACGTCTGACCGGTATGCGTAGGATTTCAGTTTTTCCGCCAGTTGCCTGCCCGCATCGGACCGATCGCGAAATAAAGCTCTGAACATAGCATCTCCCCTGTGTCCCTTCGTCATGGTTATACCTCGCTTTGCGTCACGGCCGGCTCTTCCTCTATGTCGCTGTGAACTCCCCGGCAAAAAAGCACGATGCTATTCACCCGAACCACCAATTGACGTTCCACCTGCGGCAATGGAGGTTCCTGCTCGCTCTCCTGGGGCCAATACCCATCCATCATCGCCAATTCCTCAACTTTTTCCATCGTCCCCGTCAATTGATACCCCTTCTCGCCTGTTTCGTCCAACACGACCACGGTCACCTTCGGATTATCCTGCAGATTTTCCATCGTCGTCGGGCAATACCATGAGGAAACTCCCACCTGTCCGAATCCAATCAGTCTCAGCTTCCCTGCGGCGGCTATGTGCGGTGTGCCCCGTCTGTCGGCTGTCGCCACCAGCACATGCTGCAACTTTTCCGATAAAATAATTGCACTGACTAATGCATCCTGATTCATGGC
>CAYMXC010000547.1:0-1886 GCA_964394135.1 uncultured Phycisphaerae bacterium | reverse complement strand
TGGGGTGGATTGGGGGGGGGCATTTGTGCTGCCTGGATTTATCGAAATCCATACTCATGGTGCGTGTTTGTTCGAATTCACAATGGGGAAATATAATCTTGATACCGAAACGTTTGAGCAATCCGAAGGAATCTATGAGGAGGAATTGCCGCGATATGCGTGCTTGAGGGCAAAGAGCGGCGTGACGGGATTATACGCGGGCACATGGGCGTCACCGACTGAGCAGCAGCAATTCTGTTTTCGTCAATTACGGAAATATATGGAATCGAAGGGAAACGGACGTGATGGATCGGTTATTCTGGGCGGTCTGCTCGAAGGCACATTTCTCAATCCGAAGATGGCGGGAGCGCAAAATCCAGAATATGTCTTTACGCCGGACATAGATCTTTTTCGTCGGATGAATGAATCTGGGGTGGTGAAGCTTGTCAATGTCGTTCCGGACTATGGTGAACCTGCCTATCGGCTGATTGAGGCGTTGACGGCTGAGGGTATATCGGTTGGCGCAGGACACACCTGCGCAACTTACGATCAGTTTGTGCAGGCGATTCGGCATGGTCTCAAATACTGCATACATTTTCTTAATGGGCCGATCGGACATTCGTATAAACTGTTTGGCGGCGGCGGCAGTCTGGAGGCGGTTTTATGTGAAAACATTTATGCCGAGATCATCGCCGACGGCGTGCATGTGAATCCGGCTTATGTTCGGGACGTGATGGTACGCAAAGGTGCCGATAAGATCATGGCAGTCAGCGATGCGATGTTCTCAAGCCAGGCTGAGGGGGTCAGAGAATTCGCGATCAATGGCATTCGCGGCCGGGTAGACAACAGCGGACGGTATGTCTACGTTGTGGGGCGTGAAACGCTTACGCTGTTTTCGAGTGTAGTGACGATGGATAAGGCCTGCGGGAATTTATTGTCCTGGCTGACGCGTGATATGGAAGGGGTCTGGAATCGGTATCACGCGGCAATGAGTTTTGACGATGCTCTGGTGACGGCGGCGAAATGCTGCTCGACCAATATTGTGGAAATGCTTTGCAGCAGGGGGGGCGAAAATTTGAATACGGGCGAAATTGCAGATGGTCGCTGGGCTGACCTAGTAGTGGCGGATATTCGAGGTGAGCGGGGAGCATATGATCTGGCGGTGAAACAAGTTTATGTTCGAGGGACGAAAGTGGTCTGAAAATTCGATTTTGTTTCTATAATTGAAGTTTCAGCCAGGATTGGAGGCGTCTGAGGGCGTTATCTTTTTCGGTGGGGGCCAGTTTGGCTCGGCGGACGATGGTTTCCATGAAAGCGTTGTTTTCGTCGTAGAGTTTACGATCGACAGGGAAGGGAAAGCCGTCTTTTCCCCCGTGGGCGAAACTGAAGCGTGCCGGATCGCGTCGGGAAACGGGGACATTGTAAACCAATTCGGCGATCAGGGCCAAAGAGCGAATGGTTTTGGGTCCTACACCCGGTCGGCCGAGCATTTTTTCGAAATTTTCCGGGGGCAGGTCGTTGAAGCTCTGCATGACTTTTTCGAGTTGGCGTGTTTCATGGGGCGAGATCGTCACGGGATGGTGCGCTGGCATGAAGAGCGATTCGCCGGAAGTGCCTTCCTGTAATATTTTTTCCGGGCGCGGTGCGATTCGTGAGCGACCAGATTCAAAACCAGTTGGGAGGGTTTTTCGGTGACGATTCCGCTGTGGGGTTCATTGACGAAGTCGATGGGTTGATCGGCGAACCAGTGATATCGTCGGGCGTAATTGTTGGTGTCGTTCATACCCTGCTGAATGACGGCCCAGTTGGCTTGATCGTCGAAGAAGAAGCAGGGGTGATAGCGCGGGTACCCGGCCTGCACGGCGGCGGAATCGACGTTGGCGGAGCGCGTGCGGGGGGAGAGCCGG
>CAYMXC010000546.1:0-1888 GCA_964394135.1 uncultured Phycisphaerae bacterium | reverse complement strand
TTCGGACAGGAATGTTTGTTCGAACTGCCTTACCGTGCTGAAACCGTACCTGGATCGAAAATCCCGACCGATTAACGACTGTGCACTTCCGACGGTAAAAAACGATCCTTCTCCTGTCATAAGTCCCTCGGGTCAAAGCGAGGATCAACCCAGTGGTATTGTTTCTCCCGTGACGAAAATGGATACCATCAAACGAGTGATCAACAACGCGAAAATTCTGGCCGACGATGTACAGGACTTGGCGGACCAAGCCTTTTCCAATCCCGGCCCAATGGTTAACGAACAGCGGCGGGACATCTTTACCAAATGGTTCGCCAATTTCTCCCGAAATCTCAATGCCGTGATTACCGCCCTGCAAACCGGGAAAGACATGGCGGGGAATTCGATCACACCGGCAAAGATGGCTGGTGGATTGGAAAAAATGTGCACCGAGTATGGCAAAATGTTTCAACGCCTGGAAGATGTCTGTGGGCAGCAAGTCCGGATAAAATTTCAAGGTATCTTGAAACGAGCATTTACTCTGGTTTTCGATCTCAATCTGCAACAGGGCCAGGAATGTTCTGTTGGGCAGCCATCGCTGGCCTCTCCGAACCCCGCGGTTGATGTCCCAGTCGCGCCGCAGAACCTTTCGTTAAAATCCTTTCCTATCCATCCACCCAAGCCCAAACCTGAAACGCCGCAAAACTTGAGGCTTGTATTGGAGGACGTAGCCAAAATCCTTGATCGCGAGACGGGCGTCTTGAAGCTGGGCATGGTTTTCGGGGTCGTTTTCTTGATGATTGCACTGGCCGTTGATTGGATCTGGTTTCTCGTGCTTCTTATTATCGTTGCAGTACTGATGGTGTTATATCTCGTGGCAACATACAAATCGAAATTAAAACATGTTCTTTCACTGCTATCATCCGCCGGTGCCAAACACAATCTTGACGGGCATCATTTGGTTCCCCACCTGCCGATCCGGTTGGCCAACGCTCCCGACGTGCTGAAAGGGTTGGATGAAGCCGGCTTCATGCGAGAAATGGACGAACGGTTGCATCGAACGGATGAAATCGTCCAATGGGCACTGTCGAACCCGAAGTGCGTCAATGAAGTCGCCGTCAATGAGGTTCTTGCCCGTCATGGTGAGGGCGGACTTCCTCAGGGCATCCTCCTTGGCGGGAACATCGTTATCGCACGCATCCAAGCCATCGATCTGATCGGAAAGGTCATCGCAGAACAGCACAAAAACATCATCGACGCCAGGCTTAAGCGGGCCGGGCAATACATGATGGAAAACATCGGAGCGGCCCAGGATCCCGCCGCGTTACTTAAACTTGGTCTGGCTCACGCGGACAACGACATGTCCCCTCAGTGGGCCAGATTCTACCTGTTGTACGGGATATTGGGTGGTGGTCTTTTAAAGGCCTTGGCCGGTTGGCCGTGGGAAGACGCCGTCGATACTATAATGGGTTGGCCGGGAGAACTTAGACCCTTCCTCGGCTTGTCTGCCTTTCTTCAGGGCTTTTTCCTGGGATTGAATAAAAACGACCGGGGTTTGCCTCGGATCCTCGCAGGTCGAATCATGTGCTGGGTCTATGCCTTTCCCGACCGAGCGGAAACCCTCCGGCATTGTTTAGAAATGGCCGCTGTTCATCAGGGCACCGTCAAAGACGGGCAGACCGATTTGCAGGGATTGAAGGGACCTTGGCAGTCTTTTGCCAGGGAAATCGTGCGGCTTTCCCTTCCGTTGAAAAAAGACAACAAGTACGCCAGTGAGGTCACAATCCTTTTGGATCTGTGCGGCAAGATTTAACCTTGTGGAAGGCATCGGAAAAGAAATGGATAATGAAAATGATCCTATAAAAGATGCACGACATTTAGCTATCGGGGAGACCCTGCCCGGCGGGTA
>CAYMXC010000545.1:0-1899 GCA_964394135.1 uncultured Phycisphaerae bacterium | reverse complement strand
TAACGGCTTTTGGATTGTCCTGGCAGTTCCAAATCACTGGATTTTGCCATTTGCATTTGGAATAGCAATGTCAATATTCAGTCCTGCCTTGGAAATGGGATCGACAATCCTTATGTATAAAAAGATTTCATCACAGAGCGCTGGAGGTATGGGCAGTTCCTACTCCGCTGCTTACGGAATCATTCTTTCTTTGTCCGGGGTATTCAGCGGCCTTCTTGCCGGAACGATTGCTCAACTGATCGGAAAAGAATGGCAGGGGTCAATTTTGGGACATCCTTTAACGTATCATAGTATCATTTTCATTATCGTCATTTTTGTTCGTTTATTTGCAATGCTCTGGCTGATTGGTATAAAAAACCTGAAAACGTATAGTATTCGTCAGACGGTAGGAATTATTGTAGAACAGGCGTATATGGATCTGCTCAAAATTATCATGTTACCTAAGTGGGCTATTGGGGGGATTACTGGGAGGACAAAAAAAGAATATTGTGATTGATACGATTTGTAACTTCCCCAATGTATTTATGACATAAACGATATAAATATTCGAAAAACCCGATCGGAATCAAGGAATTGTTCCGCCATGAATTTGACGAGCAAAGAACGAATGGAGTTAATCCTAAATCATAAGCCGGTGGACCGGATCGCTGTCTACGAAAGTTTCTGGGGGGACACCGTGACACGTTGGACGAACGAAGGCTTTCTGCGAAAAGGTGAAAACCTGATCGATCACTTTGGCTTGGATCTTTCTACCTCGGGCTGGCTGAATCTGATCGCAAATATTGACTTCCATGAACAGGTCCTTGAAGAAACCGACGAATGGAAATTAACTCTCAATGGCAATGGCGCTAAACTCAAATGGTGGAAACATCAATCCGGCGTACCGGAACATGTCGATTTTTTGGTCAAAGACCGCGCTGCATGGGAACAGCATATCAAACCTAAATTGCTTGATGAAAAAACTCTTCAGCGACGTATTCCCTTTGAAGATTACCGAAATGAAAAACGCTCCGCTCAGGATCGAAACCGCTACTTTTGCTGGGCCGGCGTGAATGTCTTTGAATTGATGCATCCAATCTGCGGCCATGAGTATATGCTTATGGGTATGGCTGATGATCCCGAATGGATTATGGACATGGCGAAAACATACAGCGATATGATCATAAAATGTCAGCAGATCCTTTTCGCTGCCGAGGGCAAACCCGATGGCATCTGGTTCTATGAAGATATGGGTTTTAAAAACAAACCCTTCATGTCACCCGCAATGTATAATGAAATTATCAAACCATTCCACAAACAAACATTCGATTACGCCCATTCCATCGGCTGTAAGGTTATCGTCCATTCCTGCGGCTTCGTCGAACCGCTGCTGCCTGGACTGATCGAAGCAGGCATGGACTGCCTGCAAAGTATGGAAGTGAAAGCCGGCATGGACCTTTTAAAAATCAAACAAAACTACGGTGATAAAATAGCCCTGATGGGCGGTCTCGATATCCGCGTCCTTGAAACAAACGATCGGGCTAAAATCGATGAACTCCTGATGGAAAAACTTCCCGCCGCCAAAGCGGGCAGCGGTTACATCGTTCACAGCGATCACAGCATCTCTCCCGTTGTCGATTATAACACTTATCGATATTTTCTGGACCGATCGAAATCGATCGGAACTTACCTGCCGGATTAGCGCCGATTTACCCGTATTGTACCGTTATGCGATACTGTACTTCAGTCAGGGTTCGAATGCCGAAATTCTTAAGCTGAGTTGCGGTAAGACAGTGAAAATTATTCCTGTATGTACCAATTATCGTAAAAGTTCTACGAAAAAAGATCATTCTGATGATGGGTTTTTCCAATTGTTACAGGGTGTCACCTTCCATGTATCTGTGTTCTCTATATTTTTCT
>CAYMXC010000544.1:622-1901 GCA_964394135.1 uncultured Phycisphaerae bacterium | reverse complement strand
ATGAGCGGTGACTCGCCCTCGGAATTTAAATATCTCGACAGTCTCCAACCGGTCGCCCCCGAGTTTCGAGCCCTGATCGCCGATCGGTACGCCCGGCGGATCGCCGGAGACCCTTCGGTCCCGACCCGTTACGAATACAAGATGATCACCAAGGACGGTCAGGAGCGATGGATGGATGTCGCGCCGGTTCGGATCGATTTAAAAGGCATTCCATCCATTCTCGGCAACGCGATCGATGTGACTGAACGCAAGCGGAGCGAGGAGGCGCTGATAAAAGTCAATGAGGCCCTCGAGGCCAGAGTTCGGGAACGGACGGCGTAGTTGATGCGATCCAATGAGGACCTCGAGCGATTCGCTTACATTACTTCACACGATCTCCAGGAACCCCTTCGCATGATCGCCAGCTACGTTCAGCTCCTGGCACACCGATACCATGACAAACTGGACGCCGAGGCCAACGAGTTTATCGCTTATGCCGTCGAGGGTGCGAGTCAATTATCACGATTGATCAAGGACGTACTGGAATATTCCCGAATCAATACCCAGGGCAGGCCTCCGGAACCGACCGATACGCAGATTGTGCTGAACCGTGCCCTTCATCATCTGAAGCTGACGCTTGAAGAGACGCACGCCCGGGTAACCTGCAGCCGGATGCCGACGGTGCTTGCCGATGCCGACCAGTTGATGCTGGTCTTTCAGAACCTGATCGGCAATGCCCTGAAGTTCCGAAAGGACAACGAGCCGCCGCAGCTCCATATCATCGCCGAGCAATGCGACGGCCGGTGGCTCTTTAGCGTCCGTGATAATGGGATCGGCATTGAATCACAGTACTTCGAACGGATTTTCATGCCTTTCCAGCGACTGCACGCCCGACGCGATAAGTATCCGGGAACCGGTATCGGGCTGGCCATCGTCAAACGCATCGTCGAACGTCACCACGGCCAGGTATGTCTGGACTCCAAATTGGGCGAGGGTACCACCTTTTATTTTACCCTGCCGGTAGTGGAATAAGTAAAGACCATTTGCTTTTTGTTTTTGCCCATTTCGAATCGAAAGAAGAAAAAACAAAAAGTCCAATTTTTTTAACTTTTTATACACTTGCCGAAAAGGACTGCCGATCTTTATCATCATTGGCAAATCGGTATCCGAAGATTTTTTTACAAGGAAGCGATACGAGTCGATATGGAAATCCTGATAAAGAACGATACTGCCGTAATAACGAATGGAGGTTGTCAACCTCGTTGCGATCTGAACATCACCTCGCCGCTGCCGGATCTCT
>CAYMXC010000544.1:0-612 GCA_964394135.1 uncultured Phycisphaerae bacterium | reverse complement strand
GACCGGCGTGATTTCGGTTCAGGCCCGGCAATGCCTGGAAGAGACAGACTGGCTTTTGGAACTTGCTTCCCGGCAGGAGTTGATTCAGGGTGTGGTAGGATGGTTGCCTCTGGCGAATGACCACATCGCCTCAAACGGACCCGGGAGCGATTCAGATTCTGGCCCGGTTAACCGGAAAAGAGCCGGAAGGGGTGGTTTCGTCGCAGCCGCTGTCTCTGGTCGACCAAATGATTACCGCTTCTTCGGATGGCTTGGGTGTTCAATTATCGATCTCTTCCAATATCCTCAAGTTCATTGACCGAAGCGGAAACGAGGTCCTGGAAATCTCCACGCTTGCCTGTGAATCGGATCGGGCTCGAATCGAATTCGACCTGAAACCGGACGAAGCCCTCTTCGGGACCGGCGAGCGGTTTAACGGGGTTAATCAACGCGGCAAACACGTCACGATCTGGGCGGAAGACCGATGGTGCCGTACGGATGGCAACAGCTATCTGCCGATCCCCGTGATCGTCAGTTCGCGAAACTACGCCGTTCTGGCCAATCGGTTTGAAGCGTCGGTGTTTGATCTGGGAAATACTTCGCCCGAGCATTGGAGTCTCACGCAGTGCGATG
>CAYMXC010000543.1:0-1902 GCA_964394135.1 uncultured Phycisphaerae bacterium | reverse complement strand
CCACGTATTGGTCTGGGCTGCGTGTTTCAGAACGGCTGCGACGTCGATGGTCGATGCTTCACGGCTGCCGATGAGCCTGCCCGTCAGATGGCCGATCATGCGGACGTGGGGATTGTCGATTGCCTTGAGGATGCGGCTGGTGATTTTTTCTGTCGGCTGACCCAGGCCCGCATGAACGGAGGCGATGACAAAATCCATATCGGCGAGTAAGCCATCGTCGTAATCCAGGCGGCCATCGGCGAGAATGTCCACCTCGGAACCAATCAGCACGATAATGTCTTTGCTGTATTTGTCTCTAGCTTTGTGGACGTTTTGTATCTGCTCTTTCATTCGTTTGGGGTCCAGGCCGTTGGCCACCTTTGAACTTTGTGAATGGTCGGAGATGCACATATATTCGTAGCCCCGTTCGATACAGGCCTCGACGAGCTGATCGATCGTACAGCGACCATCGCTGGCGAGGGTATGCATGTGCAGATCGCCCCGGATATCTTTTGGCTCGATCAGGTTCGGCAGATCGCGTGCTTCGGCTCGATCGATTTCGCCACGATCTTCCCGCAATTCAGGCGGGATCCACGCCATGCCCATATTCTCATAAATTTCTTCTTCCGTTTTACCGGCGATTCGTTTTTCACCAGAAAACAGGCCATACTCGTTGAGTTTCCATTTTTTTTTGACTGCGATTTCCCTCAGCCTGATGTTGTGGGCCTTACTGCCTGTGAAATATTGCCACGCGGCTCCGAAACTTTCATCTGGAATTACTCGGACATCGACCTGAATGTTTTCGATGATACGCACAGAAGATTTCGTTTCGCCCATCGCGAGTATTTCGCGAACCTGGGGGAATTCAGAAAATTTTTTCAGGATGGTCTGCCGATCTTTGTCTTCCGCCACGACAAGAAAATCGACGTCGCCGACTGTTTCCGACCATCGCCGCAACGAGCCTGCGATTTCGGCGCGTCGGACGCCTGGCAATTTTTTTAGTTGATCGACAATTTCTCGGGCCAGGGGAAGCGCTATTCCCAGCGGCGTTCTGCCTGCGGACCGGCTGAGGAATTCCAGACCTTTTTTGATGTTTTCAATTTTTTTAGCGCCCATGCCGGGCAGTTTTTCCAACTCGCCGGAGTCGATGACCCGTTTGAGGCCGTCCATGTCGCCGACTCCCAGATTTTTCCATGCCAGCATCGTCGTTTTCGGGCCCATTCCTGGGATTTTCAGCAGGTCTGTAAGATGTGTAGGGATTTTTTTGAGCAGTTCCTGGTGTGCGTGAATTTTACCGGTTTTGAGATATTCCTCGATCTTTTGCCGTGAACGGTCGCCGATGCCAGCGATCTCGTCGAGCTTTCCGGCAGTTAGAAGCTGTTCGACATCTTCGGACAGGTCTGCGATGATTCTCGCTGCCTTACGGTATGAATTGATTCGGAATGCATTTTCACCGGTAATTTCCAGCAGATCCGCGATTTCATTGAAGATATCCGCTATTTCCATGTTCCTGGAGCCCATGGCCAAGCCTCCCACCATATATTTTGTTTTTTATGACTTCTTTAGCATAACCGCATTTGGCGGCTTCATCAATCGTTCGGCTGGTGGATTTTCGGGAGAAACACAAAGATGTTTGGGCCTCCGGCGATTCCGGAGTTGACAGGTTTTGGAAATATCATTGCGCACAATTATCCTGGGCCTGCAGGTCATGGATAATGAGAGCGGTTACAAGGGGACTTTATTCGGTCATTTAGCCGTATCTGACTTTGTGTCGGTGGTTTTGGCAGCGGATTCGGCGGACGTTGCGGCAGTTTCAGTTTTTTTTGATTTCGTAGCTGTTTTAGGGCCGCTTTCGCGATAGTCGTTGCAGTAGAAACCCGCCCCCTTGAAGATCACACCGCCGCCGAGTCCAATCAACCGGCG
>CAYMXC010000542.1:0-1903 GCA_964394135.1 uncultured Phycisphaerae bacterium | reverse complement strand
TCAAAAAACCGACTTCGCGAAAATTCAACACGACATCCATGGATCGGTTCTGAATCAGATCCAGCAGGCCGTTCAAATCGTCGGTAAACTGCGGATCGTCCTGTAGGTCCGCCAATGCTATGGTTTCCGACCATTGTTGTATCGCCATTTGACTCTCCTGAAAACTTTATATGCCCATCACTTGCCGCAATTTCTTCGCTGGAGCCAGCAAAGGATCCTGACTCTCCGCCATCCCAGCGGCAGGGGGTGGAATAATCTTGGCTAGCAGTTCCTTCGCCTGACTGATATACTTAGCCGACTGATCGGGCAGAAGAATCGACGCTTCAAACAAAATCGATGCAAGGTGAGTCCCGATCACAGGCTGGAGATTACCCCGCGACGCCTTGTTATACAACGATTGATATTGATTGACTACTCGATCCACCATCATCGGCAAATCTTCCTTGATTTTCTTCTCCGTATCAGCCGATTCCTGAACAAACGTCAAAAGACCGGCAGGAAGAGCCGCACACGACTTGCTCTGCTGCAAAATCGGAGCCAGCGCCCTGGTATAAACCAGCGTATCCGCCATTATCTTGGCCAGATCCAGCTGTGCAGACGCCTGAACATATCCGATACTGAAACTCAATACATCAAGCCCTTTCAATTCGTTCAGGTAATTATCCTCGACTCCCGAACGGGCATTGGCAGCCTCGCTGACCGCACCCAAAAAACGCTTCAAATCGCTATCTGCCTGTTGAGCATACCGCGACGAAAGCTGAATATCGCCCTTGGCCTGGCTTACCAGTCGCCCACGCTGCGAAACCACTTCGTCCAACGCCGTCAATTGCTCCTTAAGCCGCGGAACCAACACGTCAAGCCTCTGAGTCAATTGCTGCTTCTTCTGGTCGCTGATCCGAACTTGCTGTTCTACACTCTTTAGATAGGATTCCTGGGCCTTTATACCATCCTGAATTCCCTGCAGTCGGGCCTGCAGTCGGGCCTTCTCCTGCGTGAGCTGATGCAAACCGCCAATCGTTTTCAGCGGCTCATTATCGATCGTAACCGGTAAATCCTTTGGAAGATCCATCGGACCGCTCGAAAGTTTTTCCATCGCTACTACAATCTTGAATCGCTCATCTTCCAGTCGATTGATCTGCTTTTGAACCCCAACCCCCTCTTTTGCCGATACCGTACCTAATTTTGCTGTCAGAACACCGATTCGACTCGCCAGATTATCTCGCTGACGCGTCAAATCAGCAAGCTGTCCGTTCAGCTTCTCGATCGCGGTCGTAAGCAAGGCCATTTTCGACTGGGTAATATCCTGCTTCTTCTTCAACTCCGCAATGACTGTCTGTGACTGACCAATCACCTCCGTGTAATGCTCGCGACCTATCAATTTTTCCTGCGACTTGATCTGCTCGATTTCTACGCAGGTCTGGCGGACCCGGTCCTTCACATCAATATGACGGGCATCGGTCAGGCCGATCTCGCTGATCACCAGCTCGCCACGATACAGCAACATCGCCCCTGCCAGCCACTTCGCAAAGGCAGACCATTTCGCCTCACGATTGTTTGCCGCCTCACGGTCGGCGTATTGCTTCAAATTATCCAACGACTCTTTGAACGCCTTGTCCTGCGCCTCGCTGGTTTGAAGAATTTTCTGATATTCGTTCTGACCGCCGGCCACTTCTTTCGGACTGAGCGTCGGATGACCCCATAACGTTACAGTTCGCGATCCGCTGTATACCTCCAACTGGGTTATGGCCTGAGCGATGGCTTGTTCCACATTGGCAGGCTTTTCCGCAGATTTCTGGCCACATCCTCCCATCAGCCAAAAAATCGACAGTAACATCAGCACGGTTGGATTTTTAAATCTTGTTTCGACCACAATCAGGTCTCCATTCCTTGAACCTTTTCATCT
>CAYMXC010000541.1:0-1905 GCA_964394135.1 uncultured Phycisphaerae bacterium | reverse complement strand
GACTTTTTTTTCAATGTAAGATATATATCAAGATATAAAGGAAGATGATATGGTTTTAAATGCATCAGAAAAATCAAAACGATATCAGGAAATCAAAAAGAAAATCTGCAGTCTATTGATTGAAGAATGGCATTCGAACGATCGTTTGCCGCCGATCAAGGATATCGCCCGTGATCTGGGCGTCGGACAATCCAGTACCCACCAGGCGGTAAAAGAGCTTGTGCAGGATGGAATTCTGGTTTCCAGGCCGAAGATGGGTACCTATGTTACTGATATCGCAACTATAAAACCAAAAGTTGAAATGCTTCTTAACAGTAATAATGCTACTATACCCCATATCCCTACGACCGCTCAGCTCATTCAGTTATTCGCATACGAAAATGCTGCGGAAAAGCATACTTTTTTTGTAACGGCGGTGGATTCACTGACGACCTCCCTGAATAAGGCCGGCTATAGAACCATGAACACGTATATTCCCATAGATGGCTCTAATATGGAAACCATGCTGAATCCCCATGCCAAAGGTGTAGTAGTTATAAATCCGTCATACCCCCTTCAAATCAAATGCTTGCCTCACCAGGTTCTCGCAGTCATCAATCCTTCTAGCGAATGTACGATCGCCATGGCAAATCGATTTGATCTGATCGCAGTTGATGATACGCAGGGGAGTCTGCTGGCAGGAGAATTCATAAGACATAGAGGCTGGAAAGACGTCGGTTTTCTCGGAACAAAATACGATATTGATCCATTACATTACGATAGAATATCTCTTAAGCGTTTAGAGGGGTTTATTCTTGGCCTGGGCAGCCCAATACGACCTGAATACCAGTTATCTGCAACCAGTTATACTACTTTTTGCGCGGCACACGCCATTCGACAATGGCTGAAATTGAATCCGCGTCCTCCTGTTATTTTCGCCGCAAGCGATGACCTGGCCTATGGTTTTATTCACGGCGCACTGGCCTACGGCCTTCTTCCGGGCAAGGATTTTCAGATTATGGGCTTCGATGTCCAGCAAAGAACCGCATTTTACGAGGGTCGTATTCTAACTTCCGTGGCCATACCTATTTCCGAGATGGGTATGGTGGCGGCCAGGATGCTCACGAAACGCCTGAAAGAACCGAACCTGACCCCGCAGCGAATTTATCTGGGGTGTCAAATCTTTGAAGGCGACACGGTCGGTTATGCACCATCGACCCATGCAACGACCGCCTCGACGATCAAACCATCAATAAACGCAATGTAACCGGATACTGAAAGCTACAAAGTTAATTATTAAACGTCGTAAACGGTTCGATTGGATTCGCAGGAGCGGCGGCAAAACATTTTTCCAGATATGCAATGCCCTGCCTGACTTCATCGACCACTTTATCCTTGCCGGTAACGAGTTCCTCGAAGGACAGCCAGCCTGAAAATTTCGCACATTTCAATGCAAAGGCGACTTCTTCATAATCCACCATCCCCTGATCCAGTGTGCGCTTTTGATATTCCCACGTCGGTTTTTCGCCGGGAGAGGTATTTTTACGGCACATTTCGAGATTCTTGACGTGAACATACGCAAGATATTTGCCCATCAACTCAACTGCGCCGCTGGGACGAATCTGCCCTTCTAGTATCATATTTGCAGGATCCCAGATCGCACCGACAGTTTGGGGATCCAGACCGTCCATGATATATCGAATGCCGAAAGGCGAAGCTGCAACCGTGCCTAGATGAATTTCCACCACATATCGAAGATTAAACTCGCGTCCAAGGCCCTGCAGTTTGTCCAAGCCATCCCGCGTCAATTTCAAATGGTCGAGGTAACTTTCTTTTTGGTGTATGGCCTCGTTGTAATCCCAGGCATACCACGGCGGCGATACGCGGAGCGTCTTACCGCCCCGACCGGCTACCGCCTCACTCCAT
>CAYMXC010000540.1:0-1906 GCA_964394135.1 uncultured Phycisphaerae bacterium | reverse complement strand
GAGGCAACCGCGGAAAAAATAAGAAAAATCGCTTTCCAGATGAACTATCGCCCAAATCTGACCGCAAGGCAGTTGGCCGGCCAGAGGTCTTTTCTTATCGGCGGAATAATTGATTCTCATGCAAATGAAACCGTTACAAAACGGCTTATGATGATGGAACGGGTCGCTGCCGATCGCGGATATCGGCTGCTGATGGATATTCCCATGGAGAACTCGATCGAATTTCAGGCTACGTTGATGATTTCCTGGGTTGAAATGTCGATGGAGTGGTCAGCTTGTAGCATACCTATCCCGCCTGCGGCGAAAAGATATCAAGGCTTTTGAGTGTCTTTAAAAATTGTGTTCTGGTGGAACCGCCCCAGGGGAATATTCCTTTTTCCTATGTCACTCCCGATTTCGAAGCGGCAGGCTATCTGGCCACAAAACATTTGATCTCCCTGGATCGAAAGCGGATTTCCATCCTTCAATTCGGTGCGGATTACCGATCGGTGCAGGACGAATTGACAGGCTACAAAAAGGCATTGGCGGAGTCGGGCTTATACGCCGATCCATCGTTGATCCGACTGTCGGAAGAAAATGAAAAATACCAGTACGAAGCGATTAACCAGTGCGTGGTTGATCTGCTGCGATCCTGCCCCGATGCCGTTGCGGTCCCTAACGATGGAATTGCACTTTGGGTTATTCGGATATTTGCCTCGAAAAACTTGCGTATCCCGCAGGACATGGCGGTGGTTTCGCTGGATGGCTGGGATATTGGTCAGGTCTGCATGCCTTCCATTACTTCAATCGATTCCAGGCCCTATGAGGTAGGAAGGTGCGATATCGAAATGGTCATCGAGGATATCGAACGGCCGGAGGATGAACGTAAAGTCCGTTCAAAGGTAATTGAACCGAGGTTGATCGTGGCGGAATCGTCCGGCGCGCAATTACAAAGCGACGATCGAAGCGGATGATCGCAAAATTGAGTTAAAAGGAAATCGGCATACGTTTGCTGATGGAGCCTAGAAGTATAATATTGTAATTAAGGAGTATGACAATGGTAGGAAGGTTGTTGATGGTTGGTATTGCCGTACTCGCCTTGGCGAGTGGTGCTCGCTCTGCAGTGGATATCTATTCCAATCCCTGCGACGATCTGGCACAGTGGCAGGACAACTCTTCAGGAATTATGACGGTCGAAACCGGCGGACCTTCCGGCACATACCTTCGTTTCCAGTCAGCGATTACCGGAAGCACGCTCTCGCTTATTCCCGATTATGGCACCGCGACCCCTGGCGTCAACGTTCAGGCCGGTGACAAGCTGATCTTCGATGCCATGGGCTATGCCCAGGACTTTTCTGTGCGACGCATTACGGTGAAAGTGGCTCAGCTTTTGGCTCCGACATCGCAAAAGTCTTCGGCACGGCCGACGCCAAAGATGATACGACCACATCGACCGGCCTTGCTTGCCCGATAACGGGTCTGCCTCTGATCGCAGGACTGCTCCTGGCCGGCCTGGTCTTGCTGGCAGGCAGTAAACTGGAAGAATAGCCTGTAACGTAACTACAATTAAACCATCGCGGCGGCCTGCCTCAAAAGCGGGTCGCCGCATTTGTCAAATTTTCGATTAACCTGATTTTTCAAACTTGCATTCACGTATCGTTTGTTTTCCTCTTATTCAAATATGGAGTTACTGTCTATGGCTGGAAAAACTGTCCGTATCGTCTTTGGAATAGCCCTGGCCATTCTGATTCTCTCGCAAGGTCGCATGAATGCCGCTGTTCCCGAAGGCTTTGCTATCCTGGCCGACCGATCGGGCGAACCGGATTATCAGATCAAAAATGCAAAAAAGGATAATAGTAAAAGTAAAAATTCGTCATGGCAACCTCTGCCGGACGATATCGCCAGATGTATTCCTGTAGTCACAGGG
>CAYMXC010000539.1:0-1921 GCA_964394135.1 uncultured Phycisphaerae bacterium | reverse complement strand
AAGGGAAATATCCTTCACCGCCGGCGCGGGATTTGCATTTTGTGTGCAAGGGCAAGCCTGTGAAGAAGGAAGTGGTCGCGTTTATGGAGTGGGTACTGACGGACGGACAGAAATATGTTCCGGAAACGGGATATATTCAGTTGAGCGAGGCGAAGTTGAAAGAGCAAGTTAAGAAATTGAACGAGTAAAGGCGGTTAAGTGCGGTTACGTCGAATAAAAAATACTTTCGCGTCTTACGGCATGATGGTGCTGACGGGCGTGTGCGGGCTGATTGTTTTCGTTATCGGGTTAGGGTTGTATTTCAAGGCCCGGCCGATTCTGGAAGCGAAAGGGATTCGCGATCTGCTGTTTTCGACGCAGTGGGTCCCGACGGAAGGTTTTTTCGGATTTTGGCCTTTTATTGTCGGTACGATCTGGGTGACGGCGGTGGCTGTGGTGATTGCGATTCCGCTGTGTCTGCTGGTGTCGATTTATTTGTCGGAATACGCTCATCGACGCGTGCGGGAATGGGCGGTACCGCTGATCGACCTGCTGGCGGGGATTCCGTCGGTGATTTTCGGGTATTGGGGCGTTTTGATGATCGTGCCGTTGATTCAAGATAAAATCGGACCGTTTTATTTTCAGCGGATTGCACCTTTGTTGGTAAAAGCACCGGTATCGGCTGCTGCGGACAGCAGCGATGGCATGGAAGGATTTTCGGGAGCTTTTTCGAGCGGGTATTGCGTTCTGTCTGGTGGAATTGTCCTGGCGATTATGGTTTTTCCGGTGATTATCAACGTCACGGTGGAAGTTTTTAAAACGGTACCGTACGAGATGCGTCAGGCGGCGCTTTCGCTGGGGGCGACGAAGTGGCAGATGGTCAAGAGCGTGGTGCTTCGCAAGGCGATGCCTGGAATTATCGCGGCGTGCGTGCTGGGACTTTCCCGGGCGTTTGGTGAGACGATTGCAGTTCTGATGGTGGTGGGGAACGTGAGGGAAGTGCCGAAATCGCTCTTTGATCCTGCGTATCCGTTGCCGGCGCTGATCGCGAACGATTACGGTGAGATGATGTCGATACCGCTTTACGATTCGGCGTTGCTTCTGGCGTCGCTGATTCTGATGGCGATCGTGCTGGCGTTTAATATTCTGGCGCGGGTGGTCCTGGTTCGGGTAGAAAGGGCGACACAGTAATGCAGTGGCGAAAATTGGAAGAGAGAATTTTCAAGGTACTGATGATCGGAGCGACGCTGGTCGTGATCGGGAGTCTGGTTTTGATTCTAGGGACGATTGTCGTCAAAGGGTTACCGAGTTTGAACTTGGCGATGGTGACGCAGACGCCGAAGGACGGATTTTACCTCGGCGGCGGCGGGGGGATTTTGAATGCGATATTGGGATCGTTTTATCTGGCGGGCGGGGCGACGGCGCTGGCGATCGTGCTGAGTTTGCCGATTGCGCTGTATTTGAATATTTACGCACGGAAGAATTCGTTTTTCACGCATTTTACCCGATTTTCGTTGGATGTTCTTTGGGGCGTGCCGTCGATTGTGTATGGGGCGTTCGGGTTGATGATTTTGTTGTATTTCAAGATTGGCGGGTCATTGCTGGCCGGGATTATTACGGTCGGGCTGCTGGAACTGCCGATTATGGCGCGTGGGATGGATGAAATCATTCGGACCGTGCCTCAGGAGCTTAAGGACGCGTCGTATTCGCTCGGGGCGAATAAATTGGAGACGGCGTTGAAGGTCATCGTACGTCAGACGCTTACAGGATTATTGACGGCGGTGCTGATCGCGTTTGGGCGGGGGATCGGCGACGCGGCGTCGGTGCTGCTGACGGCCGGGTTTACCGATTCGGTTCCCGATTCGCTGATGAGGCCGGCGGCGACGCTGCCGCTGGCGATTTTTATGCAGTTGGGATCGGCGATTCCGGAGGTGCAGGAACG
>CAYMXC010000538.1:0-1935 GCA_964394135.1 uncultured Phycisphaerae bacterium | reverse complement strand
ATCGGACCGGTCCTCGTTCGCGGTTGCGGCTGTCTGAACTGTTTTCGCTGCCTTCGGGGCCGTGGGGAGCTTGATGGTCTGGCCGACCATGATCTTCTCAGGCCGATTGATCTTGTTTAACTCCTGGACCTTTTTGAGCATTTCATAAGCCTGACCCGGATAATACATGCGGCAGATGCTGGCCAGTGTCTCGCCAGACTGGACCGTATGGGACTTGAGGTCTACCTTGGCCTCTGCCGCTGGGGTGGTAGCCTGTGTTTCGACCAATTGAACGTTCGTGGATGCGGCTGTGAGCGTAGACTTATCTGCATTCGTAAGAGCTACGGTGTCCTGTTGAACTCCTGATGCTGGAATCTGGCTGAACGAACGTGAAGGAGTTGCAGGAAGCAGATTCTTGAATTTCGGTGAAAGCTCGGGTTGTTCTTGCTGTGCCGCCTGTACCGGTTGGGCCGGCGGAGTGGGCGACTCAGGCTGGTTGATGAGCCGTTCGCGCGGTGCCGCAGGGGTGGTCGCTTTTTCCGCGACCTTCGGCTTGTTTTCCGTCAGGCCGGTTCGGACCACATTGTTCTCTTCGTTGTTTCGGACCAGTTGGGCCGGCGGAGAGGACTGCGCAGGAACCAACTCCACCACCTTGTAGGCTGCCATCGGCGGCGTGGATAACTGATCGTTGCGACCAGTCCCTTTCTCTGAGAGGATGATCCCGAACAGGATGATGAATGCGAGTCCTACCAACAGACCGATTTTCGTTTCTCTTGTCATGGCCATCTCCTTATGGCAAGCCCAATCCCTAATGTGCCAACCGACCCCGGAGGATCGAGAATTTTCCAATGGATGTCACTCTATTTATATCGAACATAACCGACAAAATTATGAAAGTTTTTGCAAAGCCCTTAACTTTGCCGATCGTGACCGCGGATTACGCAAAATTTCCACAGATTCCGCTTCGATCGGTTTGGCCGTCAAAAGCTGATATCCGCCTTCCGACGACAGTTTCCTGAACCGTTCCTTGACCAGTCGATCTTCCAGACTGTGAAAGCAGATCACCGCAAATCGACCGCCATGTTTCAGCTTCGTCGGTGCCGTTTCCAGCAGAGCTTCAAGATTCTCCAGCTCGTGGTTCACTGCGATCCGCAGCGCCTGAAACGTCTTTGTCGCCGGATGAATCCGCTGTTTGCTGATGCTCTGCGGATCGAATCCTAGCGCCTGACAGACGATCGAAGCCAGTTCCGCTGTCGAGTCGATGCGATGGCTCCGACGAGCCTGAATGATCAGATGGGCGATTTTCCTGCTCTTGCCTTCCTCGCCATACTTGAAAATCAGGTCCGCCAGTTCCGTTTCCTTATACGAGTTGACGATGTCCGCCGCCCGTTTCGGTTCGTTACGATCCATTCTCATGTCCAGCGGGCCATCCTGCAGAAACGAGAAACCTCGTTCCGGCTGATCGATCTGCATGCTGCTGACGCCGATATCTGCATAAATAGCGTCAACCTCCGATAGCCCCTGTTCCGACAGGATTCTTGCCAGATCACCAAAGTTAGCCTGCACGAATGTCACCCGGCCTGCATAGTCTGCCAGATTCTCGCGAGCCTTCTCAAGTGCGGTGGATTCTACAGCAAAACCGATCAGCCGGATCCCAGGGTCCATTGCAAGAATCGACCTTGCGTGACCGCCCGCGCCCAGAGTACAGTCTACAACCACTTCGTTGTTCGAAGGTTTAAGTACCTCCAGCAACGGTTTGGTTAAAACCGGTATATGTCCATCGTCTATCGACAAATCTTGATAATTATTATAAAATACAAATAAAAGCCAAAACTTGGCTATCAGATGTTAATTAGAGAAAATTTATCACTAACTTCTTTGTTCGTCAAGCGCTTATGAGTTACGAATCACGATTTATTTTACACGAATAAATTGATAAATATTTACGTTTTTGTA
>CAYMXC010000537.1:0-1941 GCA_964394135.1 uncultured Phycisphaerae bacterium | reverse complement strand
AAATCAGTCGGCGAAAGGATGAATCGATTTTATAAAGCACGGCGTATTCATCGATTAAGCCGGAGCCGAGTTTGCCCTCCTGGAAGTAAACGTCGTCGAGCGCAATGGCGGTTTGGCGAAGGTGTTTAACAAGTTCGCTTGGAACCAGATCGGGTCGGCGGGTTTGCAAATAGGCAAGCAAACCAGTTACACGAGGCGCGGCAAAAGATGTGCCGCCCCGGATCAGCCATATGAGATTTTCCCGATGAAACGGACCAATCGATTCATCTTCACGGGCCAGGATTTCCGAACGAAGGAATCCCTCGGCGGCAAGGGTGATCCAGGGACCATAGTTGGAGTATTTTTCCTTGATGCCATAACCATTAACAGCGGCGACAGCTATGACACCCGGATAGGCTGCAGGATAAATGTTTTTTTCAGTTTGGTCGTTCCCGGCTGCAGCAACAAGGATAATTCCCCGGTGAATCATCCGATCAATCAATGCTTTTTCACGTAAATCTGGGGAATAACTGCCGAAGCTCATATTTACCAGGATGGGGGTATGAGGATGATCCCGGTCATACCGCAGAATCTCATCAAGAGCGTCAAGATATGTATCGCGTTGAACCCTGGTCCCCAAAGAAATTTTTTTGACTTCGCATGATCCATAACAGGCGGCGGTAAGCGTGGCTGAAACATCCTGACCGTGATTGTCTCTGCCCTCGAAAGTGTCCAGAACAAAAACAATGGGGTTTTCGGCGTAGACGACTGGCGAAGTGATGAAAAAACTACAAAAACACAAAACAAACAATATGCATATATTGTTAATTTTAGTTTTCTTTTTCTTTATCATTGCACCGTAAATATGGGTTGATTGGTGTAACAGACCCCGGCAACGGCACCGGTGATTAGAGTTGAAAGTGTACCGGCGAGTAAAGATCGCCAGGCAACCTTGGCCAGATCACTTCGCCGATGGGGAACCAGTGCAGCGGTACCGCCGATATAAATGGCAACTGAGGCAACATGGGCAAAGCCGCAAAGTGCGTAGGCGGCGATCAGAGCGGATCGCTGCTGAATCTGATGGCTGGAAATCAGTTCGGCAAGTTGGGCATAACTTGGAACCTCAGTAGCGACGGCACGAAGTCCAAGAAGCTCCCCTACTTTCCGTGCATCTTCTGCGTGAACGCCCATGAGATAGCACAGGGGCCAGAAAATGTATCCCAGTAATTGCTGCAGATTTTTTCCAACGATCAGGTCGAGTGCGGAATTGACCAGTCCGAGCAGGCCAAGAAAAGCAATAAGCAGAGCTACGATGCCGACAATGAGTTTTACACCATCGGTAGCGCCGTTGATGATCGCCTCGGTAAGGTTGGCGCCGGCTTCCATTTTGATAGGCGGAACGTGACCAAGGGTTTGGGGTCTTGCATCCTCAGGCCAGATTAATTTTGCGGCGATAAGAGCAGAAGGAGCCCCGATTATCGATGCACAGATCAGATGGCCTGCAATATCATTAAACAACGTACCAAGAAAACTGATGTAGACGACGATCACGTTGAGCGCGACGGTGGCCAGTCCCGCAGTCATGAGGCAATGAAGCTCTGATTCGGTCATGTTGGCCAGATAAGGGCGAATGGAGGTGGCGACTTCGACACCTCCGAAAATCTGGCTTGCGGCATAAAGAGACTCGGCCCCGGAGAGACGCATGACACGGGCGAAGAACCAGGCAAACGCTCGAACAATTAGCGGCATGACCCTTATGTAATAAAGCAAAGCCATGAGGGAAGAGAAGAATATGATAATCGGTAGAGCCTGGAATGCGAAGATGAAGCCAAGGGATTTGCCGCCTACAGGTTTGGCAAGATCACCGAAAATAAACTGGGATCCGACATTACCTGCCTGGATAAGGCGATGGATGGCGAAACTTGCTGCGCAAAGAGCGTTGCGTCCGTAAGGATCATGAAA
>CAYMXC010000536.1:0-1955 GCA_964394135.1 uncultured Phycisphaerae bacterium | reverse complement strand
CGAAATAAGTTTTCCGATTGGATTTATACTGACGGTAAGGGTTTTCATTATGAGAAACCCTTACTAACATGGGTTTCGCCCCGGTACTTTGGTCAGGAACCAGATTGGATGAAAGTTTGTAAAGAGTCCGCCATGACAATGGTCAGGGAGGCAATGGACTGTAATGCACCCATTTTGGCCTGGAGCATCTGGAACGAGCCCGGATTCCGCTGTTATCAAAATGAAAACCTTTTCAAGATGCCTCAATTTATCAAAGCGTACCAAAATTACCTGAAGAATAAGTATGACAATGACATAACCAGGTTAAATGATGCATGGGGTACCTCATTTACTTCTTTTGATCAAATCAGGCGATTACCATATGAAATCAACTCTGCGCAAGAAGAAAATACTTTGTCTATCACCGAATGGGAGTTTCAGATTGATCCCAACAATGAAGGATTAGTCGATGGATGGAAAACGAATCCGGCGAGGGGACGAAGAAAAATCACAACACCCTCGACCTGGGAAAAAGTATTTTCCGATTTAAAAAGCTATAACGGTTATGCCTGGTACTGGACGACATTAAAAATACCCGATAAATGGCAGAAGCGGCATTTAAATCTGACTTTCAGGGGTGTCGATGATCAATGTTGGGTTTATGTGAATGGTGAAGAGGTAAGCCGGAATTCCGAGTACAATAAATCCTTTGAGATTTCTTTACCGACTTCCCTGCACGAGAAGCAATTAACGATAGCCGTACGTGTTTATGACGATCATGGCGAGGGTGGGATATGGAAACCCGTGAAAGTCGTCAATACCGATATACCATTGAAATTCAGGAACTATTACCGTTTTCCTGCGAGAATGAGCGATTGGTGGGAATATCTTTCGAATACACTGGCAGATTTTTTAGAATATTTTAACAAAGATATTCATGAGATAAGTCATACGCCTGTGGCTGAGAAATCCGGTCAATCGGTTGATGAACGGATCACACTGTACGATGGGACCAACGAGTTTGTATTGAACCGATGTTATTATGACGTAGATATGACGGATATCTATGGCACTGTTGATGTGACGTTGGCACGAATATTCGACATCGAACGGAGTGCTGCCGGCCGACGAGCCGATGGTGGACCTGTTCCTGTATGGAGTCCGGAGTTTGGGTATTATGATCTATACAACTACGGCATGCAGATTCCATCGGAACTTACGGATTTGGCATGCTGGACGGGCTTCCTGCACGGAGGACGCGGCTATTTCTTTTGGATTTGGAACGGCACTTGCGGCCAAGCGGATGCATACCAATCACCTTCCGACAGTCTATTGAGAATAGCCTCGATCAATAACTGCGGGAAAATTATCACAGGGCTACAAGATGCGGAACTAAACGCTAAAGTTGCGGTCTATGCGCCAATCTTGTCGGCAATCCTTTCTCCGCCTGATACTGTTAGAGTCAGGTGGGAAAATCTTTATGCAATGCTTTCCGATATGAATATTCCGATTGATTTTGTTTCGAAAGAATCTGTTTTAAAAGGAAATCTGGAACATTATAAGCTCTTGATGATTCCGTCAAATCCTTACCTATCCTTTGAAGAAGCGGAAAATATCCGTCAATTTGTTGAAAATGGCGGAACGGTTATAGCCTATGGTGATCTGGCGATTTGGGACGAAGCTGGGAAATTAAACAAAAGATTACCTGGTTTTGGATTGGACGATGTCTTTGGAACAGAAATTGAAGCTAGCACAACCAAAATTCCTCTTACTTTTAAAATAAACAACCTGACAATGGAATTGGATGGCAAGCTGATTATCAATTCAATCTTGCCACGGAAGGCTCAAAAGTTTTACGAGTGGCCGACTTCGGTTGCCAGCATTAATCGATATGGAAAGGGACAGGCTATATTCTGGGCATTTGATATTGGAGGGTGGTTTCAATCACTGGATCATTCCTCTCGAATAGTTCTTGC
>CAYMXC010000535.1:0-1956 GCA_964394135.1 uncultured Phycisphaerae bacterium | reverse complement strand
TCATCTGGGCGGATATGGTGCTGCATCATTCCCAGGCTCTGAACAAACTCTCGCGAAAAATAATGCTCTTCGACTGGATGTACGATATCTATCGTGGTTCTGGAAAAATTTGGGTCTGGGGTAAAGGTTTTCAGACAGCCGATGATCTTGACCCCCAAACGCTGATACAATTTGGCGATTTTATTTTCCCGAATGGAAATGAACCCGGCAGGGAGCCGGAAACGTTTTATACAGCCGATTACCTGGCCGCAAACGGTTTTGACGTGGTGACATGTCCCGGATCGAGCAGCTGCGGGGATAACGTCTTTGCCCCGAGAAATTATTATCACCTCGTAAACACGTTTGATTCCTGCCGCAAGGGTCTCCAATCTGCAATGAAGGGATCGATGCTGACCAGCTGGACGGTTCACCTGTTTCCTTACGAACTTCAATTGCTCTGCTTAGCCGTCCCGCAATATATCCGATCGAATCCTGAAAAATCGATTGATGACTATCAACGCCATTTTGTAAAAACCCGCTTTATGACCGATGACATGACCTTTTTGAAGGCCTGTGGGCTCTTGGCTAAACCTTGCTTATTTACTTATACGGCATCGCTGGGCATCGGCAAAGACTGCACGCCGGTACCAGCAGATCATGTTCTCGCTACAGTCGCCAATCTGGCAGATGAAGGGAAAATTCCAGCCGAATTGAAAAATTGCCGGGCACGGATCGAGGAATATAACGAAGCATTGTGTTTGATACGCAGGTTCAACGATCGGGCGATAACAGGGAAAAACGATTTGGTTTACTGGGATCTGGCGGCAAGGAACTTATCAAATCGTGCACGCGCCACTGAATTTATCCTGAAAAACGAATTGGCGGAAAGAAATAATTTGCCTCTCGACCCAGCCTTCAAAAAAGAGGGACAAACCCTGCTTCAAGAGATGCGCGATCTCCGCGAGGAAACCCAAACGATGTACAGCCGTATTCTGAAGCCTACCAGAAAAGCAGAAGTAATCCGTTGGATTTATGCCCCCATGGAATACGCACTGGTACACATTATCGGCAAATTCTGATAACCCCGGCCTACTTGGACTCAGCAGCAAAGCCGGTAATACAATATAACCTTAACTTTCTTAAATTCAATGACTTATATTGATTTATCATTTTTAAAATAACGCCTCACCGAGGCTTTTTTTTCATGAAAAAGTTTCAAGCCTTTTCCGATCAATGTCCGATAATATTTTTGAATGAGATGGTGTCCTGCCTGCATGGCAGACACACCGGAATTATTCGAGATTTGATTAAGTGAATAACGAATAGACACCCCTGGATCAGACCCGCCGATGACTGCAGTGCCCGGTTCATGATAAGACAAGTTGACTGAAAGGATAGATGGATAAACGCCTATGATTTTCGATCGACTCAAACGACGTTTTACACCTTTTACATCTTATTTTTTGACGCGTTTCATAATGCTAAAGCTCATTTTTTTGACCGGATTATTTTCCCTAACGGTAGGGTGGATTTCAATCTCGCAGACCAAATCGGACGATCGAAAAAATAGCGGATCAAATGCCGTTTCCAGGGTCCGATCCATATCGCAATACGGCATTACTTGGGTATTCGATAAAGAATATGAAGTCGGCCGATATATCACCGGCGATTATTGGATAGTTGGTCCTGTGACGATTATTCAGATTTCACCCGCACCGTGCGAGGGGCGAAACGGTTCGATGATCAATCCGATGCCGGGACCCCGTCAGGCATACGACAGCCGAAATGATGGATACGACAAATCCCTTGGGAAAAATCCGCCGTTTCCGCTTTTACCGGGCCAGTCGCTGGTTTCCACCGTCAGCCTCAATTCTTTTCCCTATGTCGATCTCATGGGCAGATCACTTCGATCGGGACAGGCGTTCATGAAAAGTGCGGCGATCCTGACGTGCGTCGCTTCGCCTCCGGATCGACCTT
>CAYMXC010000534.1:0-1957 GCA_964394135.1 uncultured Phycisphaerae bacterium | reverse complement strand
CCACCAATCATGTCTGAAAATATACCCGACGGTTTGATTTGCGAGTCGCATCAATACGCAGCCGAAATGCGAAAACGCCTCGATCCCGAAAACGCCGCAGGCGATTTCCTCCGCGACATCCACCTCGACTATCATCACCCCCTCGAGGATTACCTGCAAAAACCCTGGTTGCTCAAAATCCTCAGCTGGCTGGTCAAACCTCGCGAGGGCAAACGCTTTACACGCCTCGAGGAAATTCTCCGCAGCTATCGAAATTCCAACGCCCCCATCTCCTGGCGGATCAGGTACAAACCGTTTCATCTCTTCATTGATAAAATGAAGGGCGATGTGAGTGTCGATGAATTCAAACGCCGCGTCGCCGAACACGGCCCGGTTACCCGAGGCATGGTCCTCGCCGCGCGAAGTGTCCTCAAATACGGACTGCGAACTCCCCAACGTTTCGCATATCCGCTCTTTGCCGTCTGGAATTTCACCAATCGCTGCAATCTCAAGTGCAACCATTGCTATCAGTCCGCCGGCAAGGGCCTTGACGACGAATTGACCCTCGGCGAAAAATTACGCGTCATCGACCAGATGGGCCGAACCTATATGCCCATGATCGCTTTTGCCGGCGGCGAGCCAACGATCTCGCCCCACCTGCTGCCCGTCCTCCGCCGCTGCCGTGAGTGGGATATTCACACATCCCTCGCCACCAACGGCGCCCTGTTTACCCCAAAACTCGCCGAAGAACTCGCCAAGGCCGGCCTGTATTATTGCGAGGTCAGTCTCGATTCCGTACACCCCGAAAAACATGACAACTTCCGCGGCATTCCCGGCGCCTGGCAGAAAACCGTTGACGGCATGAAGATCATCGCCGGCACTCCGGGCCTGCGACTCGGCATAGCAATGTGTGTCCATCGCGACAACTACGACGAAGTCGAAGATATGATCAACTTCGGCCTGAATATCGGCGCCGCCTGTTTCGCCTATTTCAATTTCATCCCCGTAGGCCGCGGTAAAGGCATGGTCAAAGAAGATATCTCACCTGCCCAGCGCGAAACCCTCCTTGAAAAACTCAACGGCTACATTCAGTCAGGCAAAATCGGCATCATCAGTACGTGCCCGCAGTTCGGCCGCGTCTGCCTCGCGCATTCCCCCATCTATGTCGGCAGAGTCGCCGCTACACACTGCGGCTCCGGTTCCGGCGTCAAGGCCCGTGTTATCGCCAAGTATCTCGGCGGCTGCGGCGCAGGCCGTACCTACGCCTGCATCCAGCCCAACGGCAGCGTCACTCCCTGCGTCTACATGCCCGACCGCGTCATGGGTAACCTTCGTCAAAACACCCTCCAGGAGATCATCGACAACAGTCCACTTTGGGACCTTTTGAACAATCGCGAAGATCGCTGGGGCCATTGCAAGGTATGTGCGTTCCGTTACTATTGCGGCGGTTGCCGTGCACGCGCCGATGCCTACTTCGACGACCCCGCCGGACCCGATCCAGGATGCATCTTCAACTACACCGATTGGAACAAACTTCTCGCCGATGCGAAATAACAAAGTAGGGTGCGCCGTGACGCACCATTATCATTTACAAAATTTTGCTGAATCTTTTTTAACTGTCATTCCCGCGCAAGCGGGAAGCCATCTTCTCTTCGAACTTCGAATTATTAATCATGAATTTCGAACGTCTGCCGTTCCTTTACTGCCTGCTCGTTCGCCTCGTCCATCGCGAATTGAGCCTGCAGGCCGTCTTCTCCAGTCGCCACCCATGGCGGCAGGGCAGTGCCGTCCTCAATGAACGCCGCCAGATCGTCCAGCATCGAACCGATCGGAGAGCTGTGGCTTGTATGGCTCGACTTGAATACTTCCTGACGATCCTCGCTGTTTAATCGCACTTCGACGACCGCTTCGGTAAATGCTTCTACCGAATCAGTATCAAGTGCCATGCTTGCAACCCCCTTTGTGCCAACGATCACCA
>CAYMXC010000533.1:0-1957 GCA_964394135.1 uncultured Phycisphaerae bacterium | reverse complement strand
GCAATCCCATGAATAACAAACCTGCCGTAAGCGGAAACCCAAGGCCCAAGCACATCGAAGAAGTGGTCTCTTGAGTATCATCCGCATCGTCGCTGACTCTCTGGCTGAAGATCTTCTCGGCGTCTGTAACGAAGTCCGCACCGGTTGTGCCCACGCCATAGTTCGTAGCCAGAATTCCCAGATCGCACACATCCACCGCGCCTTCACCGGTGAAGTCACCCATTGTCCAGGTCGCACCGCTGATCGCGCCGTAGTTTGTTGCAAGAATGCCCAAATCACAGACATCCACCACGCCGTTCAGATCGGCGTCGCCCGGAATCAGGTCTGCCTTTGCCTGCAGGATGACCACCTCTTTCGGACTGCCCGCTACACCGCTTGCGGTAATGCGAATCCTTGCGTTTCGGGATATCGCGGGCGAACGGTTTTGACTATAGTCGACGAGGACCGCACCGTCATTCGTACCATTCCAGCCAGACCGGATAGTCAGCCAGTCCGCCCCGTCGATAACTTCCGCCGACCAGTTCATCGTTCCGCCGCCTGCATTGCTGACCGCCAGCTCTGCCGTCCCGCTCTCCGCAGAGACTTCGAGATTGCCCGGCAGCACCACTAGCACCGGCCAGGCACTGTACACCCTCGCGTATGCATCCGCCTTCACCGTTCCCGATACGCGGATCGTATTGACGAACGGCACATCCAGATTGACATCGGTGATATCCGCATGAAGATACCCGTTCTGGTCCACATAAATGTGCACCGTCGCCGAGGCACCGTATCCGCTACTCTCACCCGACATCGGTTGATTGATCACATCGAACGGCACCGTCCCATAGACCTCACCGCTGCCGGTTAGATCCGCCGGATCGAAATTCTCTGTTACATTTGTCCAGCCTAGTAGGGGGATTTGCGCTTCAACTTTCGTAATCGTGTAGGTAGACGCATAATAGGTTCCTTCGGTACTGATCGCGTTAGATGAGGTCCAGTAAACCGATCCGCCGTCCGAGACCTGTACGTTACTGAACGTCCAGGTGACGGCATCGATATGGGTCAACGGTGCCAGATACGAAACACGGGCCACCGTACTATTTTTGTAACCGGCCTTGACGGCAATCGCGCTGAGCGTCGTTCCCGGATTCACGATGAACGGCCCGGTGTAAAGAAACGTACTGCCGGTCACACTGGTCGCCGGGGTGGTGCCATCCGTAGTGTAATAAATACTCGCGCCTGTCGTCGCACACCCTATCGTGACTTGAGTCGGCCCCTCGATTTCCGGCCCTGCCGGCGAGAAAGTCGGCGCCGCAACGGTTTCGACAAACAGCTCAAAGTTCTGCCAGGTCGATCCGATGGTCCCGTTGCCCTTGGCATACGTGACGAACGAGACGACTGCTTCTTCGGTAAAGCAATTCGGGACCGACTGGATGAGCGTCCATGCCCCATCGCCCACCGGAGCCAAGAGTCCATTGGGAGCTTGTTGCATCGGCCTGCCGTAGGCGGACAGGGTCGTCCCTGTCCGTACCGCGCGAAACGCGACCGCAGGGTACCCCCGCAGGTTTTCAGGCCTGTTGAGATTACTATCGTTGATCAAGGCGAGCATGAACCAATCGTTATTGAAAGAGCCATAGGACAGTGCATTCCGAATATCGATATTCCTCGAGCCGCCGCGAATACTGCTAATCAAAAATCGGCCGTACACCGTATCGCCCGCCGCACCAACCGCCGAAGCATACGCATCGAAATTGATCCGAACGTCGAAATCGCCACTCAGGACATAATCCGTCGTCGATTTATATCCCGCCCAGCGATCTCCGGTGGTTGTGCTATGGCCGGCGTAGACTTTTCCGTATCCCTGGTACAACGTTGCGAAAAGTGACTCATTCGTCCATTGTTCAATTTTGGTCGAAGACTGAAAATCATCCGATACCAAGGCTCGATGCGCAATTTTAAAGTTCTGCCAGGTCGA
>CAYMXC010000532.1:0-1961 GCA_964394135.1 uncultured Phycisphaerae bacterium | reverse complement strand
GACTTGCCCGTATACGCGGAAGGACATCGGTTATGATATGAAGCAATTCCCTGTGACACAGAAAGTCGTCGATTGTTCGATCCAGATTGCGATCAACGGCCATCGTCCGCCCAACGGGGCACGGGAAATCAACGCGATCGTTAAAGGCGTACGAAAAGTCTTTAATCAACTCGATCAGGTTCCGAGGACCAAATAGTCGATTGCAGCGACATGGACCGACATAAATTCTTTCAGATTCATGACGAGTGTGTCGAGGAGGTTCCAATGGCTTTTAATTATGCAATGATGACTTATACCATGGCCTGTCAGGGAATGACCGACATGGTGGAAATCTGTAAAATCGCCCGGCAAGCGGGACTTGATGCGATGGACCAGGTATCGCTGTACCATTATTCCGCACGGGACGTCCGGCGAATCGCGGACGATCACGGTATCAAGATCATCGGCTATACGTTTCAGGCCGATGTGAATTTTCCTGAGCCTCAGGCTCGGAAATCAGGGCAGGATCAGATTCTCAAAGGTCTGGAAGTGGCGGCGATTCTCGGCTCGCCGATCGTCATGTTGCCGATTTCCGGCAAGCCCGAATACACCCGCGAACAAAGCCGGTCGCATTGGCTGGCCGGTTTGAAAGAAATCATGCCCAAGGTTCGTCCGACAGGCATTAAATTGACGGTAGAGCATTTTCCCAATGCGCGCAGTCCGTTTATCCTTTCCGACGATATGGAAATCGCGATTCGCGAAGTTCCGGATTTTTATGTGACCTTCGATTCCGGAAACATGCTCACCGGCGGCGAGGACCCTTCGCATGCGTTTCGCCGCCACAAGGACTACATCCTGCATGCCCACTTTAAGGATTGGACCGTCGTGGACGAGGGCATGCGGGGATTGGACGGGCGATGTTATCGACCCGCTCTGATCGGGGAAGGGATCGTGCCTTATGAAAACCTCTTGCGTGTCATGAAGGAATGCCAATATGCCGGCTACGTCGATATTGAATACGAAAACAACGATTATCCCTCAGCCCAGGCGGTCCGGAAAGCGGTGGATTTTTTGCGGAATCTGGAGTCCCGGATGTAGCCGAAAAAGGTAATACTTTAAAGAAAGCGTTTTATGATTTTCTCAGCACCAACAATGGAAATGAAAATGATCAGGAAGAGTATTCTCTTGTGCGGAATATTGGGAACCATAACGATATCGGGATTTGTTTCGGGTTCAGAGCCGGCCAAACAGGAGAAAAAGGACGCCGTAAAGAGAACTTCATCGCTTCGTATCGGATGGGCATCGCGAGATGTAACCCCTTCGAAAAAAGTCAATCTGGCCGGACAATTTCACATGCGGATTACCCACGAGGTCAGAGATCCGGTGACCGTGACGGCGATGACGATCTCCGCCGGAGAAGATCCCGCCGATTCTGTCACTTTTGTTTCTTGTGATACCTGTGTGATTCCCGCCTGCGTTGTCGATGAAGCCCGCAAGACCATTGCATCGCGTGCTAAGGACTTTCCTGTGAAAAACCTGGTCCTGAACGCCACACATACGCATACCGCTCCAGAAACTCGTTCGGGAGTCTATGATTATAGTACGCTCACGAAAGAGGAATTGGAAGGTGTGATTATGCCTGAGGAATACCGGGAATTATTTATCGGCCGAATTGCCGACGTCGCCGTCGAAAGCTGGAATAGTCGCAAGGAAGGGTCGGTGGCTTGGGGGATCGGGTTTGCCGTGGTCGGGCATAACCGCCGGGTCGTTTATCTGAAAGACTTTTCACAGCGTCCCGAGTTCGTTGAAACGCCCGGACAGAAAATGGAGGCAAACGCGGCGATGTACGGCAAGACGAACGATCCCTGGTTCAGTCACATTGAGGGCTATGAGGATCATTCGGTCCAGTTCCTCTTTACCTTTGACGCGAACAAAAAGCTCCCCGGGTCGGTGATTAATCTCGCCTGTCCGTCGCCGGTGAC
>CAYMXC010000531.1:0-1969 GCA_964394135.1 uncultured Phycisphaerae bacterium | reverse complement strand
ATTCGGCGGCAACATTCGGACAAAGACACCTGCGCAGTCATATCCCTGCTCCAGCAGGGTGGCGGCGGCTACGGAACTATCGACTCCCCCACTCATCGCAACGATGACTTTTTTCTTCCGTTGATTTTCCATGAATCTATTATAATTGAATTAACTGCGTTTTCGTTTCAGAAAAAGTTCGCCAATATCACGAAGTGTATATCCACTTCGATTGAGCCGGCAAATAAGTTTGACTCGCCGCACGGTGGATTGATCGAAAAGTCGATGGCCCCCGCCGCTTCGCGATTTTTCCCGAATCAAACCGAGCATCAGATAATACTGAACCACCTGCCGCGTAAGGCCTGCCGCCTTGGCCACGTCCGAAATTCGCATCAGGTTTTCGCCAGAGCCCGGCTCATTCATGACGGCTGCGATTCCTGTCCATCGAACAATGTCTGCGAAACCGACTCGCCGGGAAATTTCAGGCCCAGATGTTCCCAACCCGCCCGCGTGGCCACGCGTCCCTGGCGGGTCCTTGCAAGCAATCCCATCCTCAATAAGAACGGTTCGACCACATCTTCAAGCGTATCGCGTGCCTCGCCGAGCGTAGCCGCCAGTGCTTCGATCCCAGCCGGCCCGCCGTGATAAACGTCGATCAGTGTGTGCAGGAACTTGCGGTCCAGATCGTCCAGACCCAGATGATCCACACCCTCGAGCTGCAGCGATTTTTCGACAATGGTAACGGTCAGCTTTCCATCGCTCTTGACCTGAGCAAAATCCCTAACCCGCCGAAGAAGACGATTGGCGATTCTAGGCGTGCCGCGTGACCGCCGGGCGATGAGGCGAAGCGCTTTTTCGTCAAAACGTACATCGAGAATTTTAGCACTGCGGCAAACACGTTCGTACAGATCGTCTTCGTTCCAGAAATCCAGATGTTCGAGCAGGCCGAATCGGCTGCGCATCGGTGCGCTGATCATCCCTGCTCGCGTTGTGGCACCGATCAGCGTGAACGGTTTCAATGGAATATTGATCGATCGCGCATGCGCACCGCTGTCGACGGTGAAGTCCACCTTGAATTCTTCCATGGCCGGATAGAGAAATTCCTCGACTGCAACCGGCAGGCGATGAATCTCATCGATGAACAGGACGTCGGATCGATTCAGGTTGGTCAGAATACCCATCAGGTCGCCCGGTCGCATCAGGGCCGGGCCGCTGGTGATACGGATATTCGTCCCCAGTTCGTTGGCGATCACGTGTGCCAATGTTGTTTTTCCCAGGCCCGGAGGCCCGTGAAACAATATGTGTTCCATCGGTTCGTTCCGCTGTTTGGCGGCGGTCAGCGCGATCCGAATTTTTTCTAGAATCTGCGTCGCGCCGATACACTGTTCCAGCCGCGATGGCCGAAGCGACAAATTAAACTGTTCTTCGTCCAGCCCCTGCGACGTTGATGATAATATTCTTTCTCTCGCCATCTGATTTTTTTCCTATCTGTTTTGCAGGAAAATTTCGACCATCCGTCCATCGGTCACTACACCATTGCCGATTTTCGCCGATAGACCGCTTCAACGATATTTCCGGGGTCATTGAGTTTCGGATCGTTACGGCAGACTTTCTGAATCATATCGACCGCGTCATTTCGTCGTTCGCCGAGCTGCATGAGCACCTCCAGCGCCTCGCGCTGAACCTGATCGAGATTTTCGTCGTCAGTCGTAGAAACGACGGTATTTGATGCAAAGGCAAATCGATCGAGCTTGCCTCGCAGAGTCGCCACCAACTGCTCCGCCGTCCGTTTACCGATCTCCGGTAAAGATGCAAGAAATTTAACGTCCGCCGCCTCGATGGCCGACGCAATGGCCTGTACCGGCTGGGCGAAGGCGCGAAGCGCCTTGCGATAACCCAAACCCCGAACCTTGATAAAATCAAGGAAAAATGATCTATCGTCCGCATCGGTAAACCCGACCAGCCGGGGGTAAATGTTGCCGCCCATGGC
>CAYMXC010000530.1:0-1972 GCA_964394135.1 uncultured Phycisphaerae bacterium | reverse complement strand
TCGTTTTTTACTGAACGAAAGACTTCAAAGAATTTCATGTTTGCCGGATCGCATCCCAACTGCGAATCGATGACGTTTCTGGTATCCGACGGGCGGCACTATCGGAGCATCAACCATTATCTGAAGATGCCACTTATGACCTTGACGCAAGAGCTGATTCAGCGTGCGCGTAAGCTGAATTTGAAATTGATCCGATTGAATCCGAAAAAGTTCCTGGACCGTTGGTATGGACGATTTTTAGTCATAAAAGCGTTTTTGCCATTGGGCCTAAGGGCTCCCAACTTCCGGGCTATTTTCAAGGGCAACCCGTTATTGGGAATAATGGCCGTGCTGGGAAAAACGATCCGCGGCCAGCGGATATGGGATGCGCTGAGGCAAGTCACGGGCATTCCCGCATTCCTACGAGTGGGAATCCTTCCCTTTGAAGAATATCTGTCAGTTGACGGCCAGAGACTGGCCAATTGCAAGGGAACGTTTGCTTATGAAGATACTCAGGACGGAACCGTCAAGTTTATTCCAATCTGTACCTGGTTCCTGTATCGAAAAGATATTCTGAAAACTATAACCGACAAATACGGAACAACCTCGACTAAACCTCCAATACTTCCTACAATATCCAATTCGGCCGCAGTCCGGGAAGCCGAAATTCGTTAAGCCCGGCTTGTCCAAATTGTTGATTATTGCGTTACTAAACTAAACGACCTGCGAAAAGTAAGTCGAAAGGATATTTGTCATGTATTCGGATCGTGATTTGGAGAATTTTCTACGTTTGGCGATTGACCTGGCCGTTCAGGGCGGGCAACTTGCGAAAAGTCTGATCGGAAAAACTCAGTCGTCTCTAAAAGACGATAAAAGTATAGTTACCGAAGCAGACAAACTTGTTCAGGATATGATCGTCCGGAGTCTTGCTGATCAGGTTCCAACTCACGGCTTGATCGCGGAGGAATCCACGGCTCTCACTTCGAGCCTGCCAGGGTCGGAATCTGAATTCGTCTGGACCATCGACCCGATCGACGGTACCCGGAATTACGCCGTCGGTATCAGCGTTTTTTGCTGCTCCGTTGCATTGCTGCACCATGGCCGGCCGATCGTTGGCGCCATCTATGAACCAAATGTCAACTGGCTTTTCAGTGCCGACATACAATCCACCGCCAAACTCAACAATAAAAACATCTCGCTTCGGCGGGAAAAATTCATTCCAGATGAGTCCGTGGTCGCTTATTCTCTTAATACTCATGCCTCGCGTCCTTCCAGCCTGCACACGCTTCTCGATCAATGTATCACTCGAAACACCGGAACTTCCGCTCTTCATCTCGGCATGCTCGCCGCCGGCATGATCGACGCTGCTGTTATTCTAGGTGGAAAATTATGGGATATCGCCGCCGGTGCGCTAATTACCGAACAGGCTGGCGGAAAAGTCTGCTGTGTCGATTCCGAAGGCAAGATCACTGATCGTCCGCTCTGGCCCATTGACTTGCAGCAATACCGAAATGAACCAATCCCACTCTTCGCCGCCAGTGATAACTTTCTAGCTGACCTAAAAGCCATTCTCTGATCGCTATGGTAAAAAATAAAGTGGACGTTTTGACGCCGTCCACTTTTTAACAATTTAAGAATATATACGGAGAATTATATTGCGCTGGTCTTAATGGCACCAAACGGAGCTGTTTGGCCAATTTGAACCTCGGCCTCCAAACCGGCTAATTCCTGGAGCATTGCGGAAGGATAGGCAATGGCGCTGGCGGTTCCCGTCAGGCTCGTAGGATTACTGACACTGTCAAGCTGGCCCTCGACAATAATGCTGATATATCCTGGATTCAGCAGTGCCGCGGCACCGGCGATATCGCCACGATATTCAACATAGATTTTCCCGTCGTTATCCACAGTAGCGGTCACGAGCGTCAATTTGGCCTGGACCTGGATATTCTCGCCGGGGATGGTTAAGTTAAAGATCGATCCGTCAAATTTCACA
>CAYMXC010000529.1:0-1985 GCA_964394135.1 uncultured Phycisphaerae bacterium | reverse complement strand
AATTACAGGAGCAAACATCTATGACCGAAAGCCAAAAAAACAACGTCACGAAGTGGGGTCAGCTCATCCTGTACGTCGGCGGGTTGATCGTGGCGATAGCACTGTCTTTCGGTAGTGTTCAAGGTCGAATCCAGGTTCTGGAAGTCGAAACCAAGGCAGTCAAGGAACGGGTCGAAAAGCTGGAAATTGCCCTGGAAAAGATCAATCAGGTATCCGTGGATGTGCGAGAGGTCAAAACGAAACTCGAACTTTTAATGCAAAAAAAACTTTTTTAATGAAAGGATTTTTACTATGAGAAAGCTGTGGATGTTATTGGTGGCGTTTCTTGGACTTGGTGGTTGCGACGACCAGACAAGCAATTTGATCTCGATTGGCCAGGGTGTTTATGGTCTTACGTCGGGATTGTTCGGCTGGCTGGCCGAACTGATCAAGCCGACGATCGGTTTGATTTTGATCGTGACCCTGCTGGCCCTGCCATTCATCTCTCCGGGTTGCACATCGATGTACCCAAAATTTATGGATACACCGGAATTTCAGAAAGCGGCGGTAGATGCCTTCGCTGAATCAGCCAAAACAATGTCCGGGGCGGCGAATGTGACCAATCCCGAAGTCGAGTTTTATTACAAAATCGCAGTAGGGGGGCGTGTTGTAGGCGTTTCCGGAAATGTGCAGGGCAGTGGCACAACTACAGGTAGGACTACCACTCAGCCGGCGAGTTAACCATGCGAACACCGAATAAAAATTACAGTCTATTTGTCGCGACGATCTTCACGCTGATCGTTGCGGCTTTATCGTTATGGATGGCGGGCTGTGTTTCCCAAAAAAAAGCTGAGAATATTGCGGCGAAAATTCAAATCAATCCCGCATCCACACAGCCAGCCCTCATCGACCGGCCAAGAATCGGCCCTACGGCCTCGACGATTAATTATTATGGGCCGTCAACCTCAACCATGGCAGTGGTCGTAATCCTGCCGTGGCTGGCTCTGGCGGCAATCCTTTTATTATGGAGAAACAAGCATGGAAACGATTATCAACTTTCTTCGGGCGCCGGCTTCCAAGATCATCACTAGGGCGATCCTATACGGTCTGACGGCGATCTTCGCCAAGCTGGGGATTGATGCAGCCGAGGCCTCCGGCCCATCCGCGGCGATCAGTGATGCAGTGGTGACGGTGTTGTTTTTGGTATTGAGTGCGATTGTGGATAGGTTGCATCATAATGCGGATACAAAACCCCAGGTGGGGACGATGGCGAAGATTGAAGAAACGACATAAGTATGAAATGATACCAAATCAGATTTTATGGCCGTTTTTCGACTAATGGGAATTACCGAGGAATACTCTGTATCTGCTGGATGTAAGCCACACCGTTATGATTTTCAATAATTTTAGACGCGGGGCTACCCGAAAGCGTCTGCATACAAGCATGGTGGATACTCAAAACTGCATCTTGCAATTGATGCATTTGAATGGAATTTCTTTGCTTTTATTTTGGAAGTTGGATTGCAATAGTAGTTTCCTCGGACGACAACAGGCCTCCGGAGGGCACAAGATTGTAATCTCTGGCTTCATTTAACTCGAATACAATGAGACCTTGCCTTGATATGCCCGGATTGAGGTTCTCTGTTTTCAGAAGTGCATCCCCAAAAATATCATATACCTCAAAGTTACTGCAATTATCGTATCGGTTCTGTTTTTGATCAGTCAAATAAAATGATGGAATCATACTAGCTGACTGATCGTTATTTGTGGCTGTAACCATAATGGACAAATATATCTTGTTCTGATTTAAATCTTTTGATTTTACAATAGTGTATAGATATCCATGTACAACGTATGACCAATATCCGACTTTAACGGATTTGTTGATGACGGTCGGCCTGCTTTCTTTTATATCAGAGGATGTAGACGACGCTAAAGGTGATTCAGTATCGGATTGATTTGACGCCTTAGCTTGCTTGATTATTTCTTCAGCCTTTGTATGAGCC
>CAYMXC010000528.1:0-1992 GCA_964394135.1 uncultured Phycisphaerae bacterium | reverse complement strand
AAAACCAACATTAACGATTTTACGATTTTCCGGCGTTTCTTCGGTCAGAATTCCCCCCACTTTAAGCCGCATTTAAAAATCGCCAAGAACCCGGCTCCAGAAATAGTCCGACATACCCCGGGAAAAAGTTCCCGACCCGACAGGAATCGTGGGAATGACCACCGCCAGTTCGGGGTGTATCAAACCCTCATTGATAAACGCCTCCGTTTGCATAATCATTCCCCGACGAATGATTCGCCATTCCATCTCATTGTCCCGCCTTTGGTTATGATCAGACATGATTGTCGCCAGTTATACGGTAGCCCGCCCCGGATCAGACAAATTCCTCCTTCAGCTGCCGGGCCATCAATTCGCGAATCGCCTGGTGTGGCTTCTTGCCTTCGAAAATAATATCGTAAACTGCTCTCGTAAGCGGCATCTCCACATGATGCTTACTCGCCAGATCAACCACGCTCCGGGTGGTAGCAACGCCTTCCACTACTGATTGAATCTGTTTCTGCGCCTCGTCGAGTGTAAACCCGCGACCGATCAATTCCCCAAGCCTGCGATTTCTTCCATGCGGCGAAATACACGTGGTAACCAGATCACCAAGACCAGCAAGCCCGGAGAAGGTTTCTCTTCTCGCCCCTAAAGCAATCCCCAGCCGGGTAATTTCCACCAATCCTCGCGTTAAAAGGGCTGCCTTGGCGTTATCGCCAGCGTGAAGCCCGTCGACCATCCCAGCCGCCAGTGCGATCACATTTTTCATCGCACCCGCCAGTTCCACTCCGGCAATATCATCATTGGTGTAGATTCGAATCGATCCGGTCGTAAACACCGGCTGAACGATTTTCGCATACTCGGCAACATCCGCCGCCACCACCAGCGACCCCGGTAGATTCTGAGCCACCTCCAGTGCAATACTCGGCCCGGAAAGTACGACGATTTTGATCGGTCCGAGAATCTGACGAATAATCTGGCTTGGCCGCATCAGCGTATTGTTTTCAATACCCTTGGTCACAGATACATACAATGCATCGCGCGGCGCCTTGGCTGAAAGTTTCTCCCACACGCCGCGAAGATATTGACAGGGCACCGCATTGACAACGATATCGACCGGATCAAACGCCGTCCTGACGTCCGACGTAATGCGTACACCTGTGGGAATACTGAATCCCGGCAGATATTTGACGTTTTCGCGACTCTGTGACATCTGATGGGCATATTCGGGAAACGCCGACCACAACGTAACAGGATAATTTTTGCTATGCAGCAAAAGTGCGCAGACGGTCGCCATGGCTCCGTCACCAATGATGGTTATTCGATAATTTTCAGACAATTTTTAAAACCTCCGAGAGGAATCCGACATAGTTTGAATGGGATTATTTTTTATTCTTCATTTTAACAGCCTGACTTTGTAAATCGCTGAAATATGTCTCAACTTTTGCCCGCTGGGCCGGCCGAGTCTGATCCAGTGCTTTTTTATAAATCGCCGCCGGTTCCGTAGGCAGATTTCTCGTCACTCTGGTCCCCAGCAGATTGGCCCGTTTCCCACCCGACTTATTGCCGCCAGTCCCGCCGCCCAGCGACCCGGACGATCCGCCCTCAAGCATCGTCTTGAGATTTTTCAACTGCTGGAGCTTGCCGCTGATGAACTGACTTTTCAGTTCCGGCGTCGGTAATTTCATATATGCATCGGCATCTTCGACCGCCTGCTCGACAATCGCCTCGGTAACATTTTCCTGCAGCTGCAGAATCTGACCGTCATCGAGATTATTGATCGCCTGAGCGTACTGATCGCATTTGGCCGGATTGTTGGCGATATCCAGTACGATCTGATTGAAAAATTGCGCACGGGCAGCCTGCGACTGCATCTTCATCCCCGTACCTGCCATATAGTTGATCGTCTCTTGTGGAACGGCAGCTTCAGGATTCGGCATCGGCCCCGCCGCCGCACGTCCGATCAAGGACACGCAAAGCCACAGCAGGCTCACCCCCACACCGTTCGCAGCC
>CAYMXC010000527.1:0-1996 GCA_964394135.1 uncultured Phycisphaerae bacterium | reverse complement strand
ATTGATTCCCATCGTTTCAGAGCTGCAGGTTCCGCCCATATTATCCGTCATCACAACCTGATAGGTACTGCATCCGGCCCAGAATCGCAGGATACCAGCCCCGGCAGTAAACACCTGTGCGGTAATTGGATTAACGATCGGCTTCAACGCCCGCTCATCGGAATAGATCACCGCGGTTGTACCGTCTGCATTCAGGATCTGTACCGTCAGACCGGAAGTGATCGGCTCACCGCGAAGGCTCTTTACCTGAAACCAGAATGGCGTAAGTCCGTACATGGCCGCTCCTGTAACCTGTCAGGTAGTTGGCAGCCGGCGGAATATTATTTTACACCACCGGCTGCCCGCTACTGTTATCTGTTGACCTTACGCAGCCCAGGCGTCCAGTTCGATCGCCGTATCGGCCGCAATTACGCCGTAATCCTCGCTATTGAACGTGGTCTTATCGGCTCTGAAGATCAAATCCGTCGCCACACCCGGAATCCGGTTGTAGTCGAAATCTTTTTCGTACCACGCCGGATGCTGACCCCAGGCCAGAACGCCGGCCTGAGCACCGCACAGGAGGCCGCGGGCGGCGGAAACGCCGTTGTGCAGCGGGTCGGGCGATGCGGAACGCAGATCGAAATACTCCGTTTCCGTCGTTCCACCCAGACCCTTTCGGGTCAGGATGCGGTCATATTCGTGCACAACCACTTTATCCCAGACACCCAGTGCACCGGTAAAGATCGGGTTTTTCTTACCCCGATCACCGGCGTATTTCTGGGCGTCCAGCCATGCGGTATCCTTGCGAAGGTCTTTCGCCTGGAAGGGATGGACGAACATCACGTAATATTCCTCGCCATCCACCAGCACGGGCCGGATGATCGGATCGGCCATCATCGCCATCCGCTTGCAGGTGGAGATGACCTCCGTTCCGAACAGGTGATTGTGACTGCCATTGGTAATATGTGCATCGTCGGCCACCGCGGTCAGTGTACCGGCATGGGTCTGCCCGCCGTAGAATATCCGGTTGGTTGAGGGCGGCCGGGCAGCCAGGTAGCTGCTGGCGTTATTCTCGTCGGTCAGCAGGGCCTTGTTGACCACGCCGGAAAGAGCCATTACTACATCGTCATCGATCAGGTTTTTCAGCCAGTTGGCAAGTGCATTTTTAGCCTCACGCCGAACATCGAACATCGTCCGCCGCAAGGTCATTTTGCCCTTTGCTTTGACCGCGTTTTGCCGCAGGAAGATTTCCGTTGCGAAGTCATAGAAGGTGAGTGCCTCTTCGTTGCCTTCCAGTTGCTGATCATTGACCCGGCCCCGTCCGGTAAGGTTCGCCACCAGGCCGAAGGTTACCTTATCGCCGCGTTCCTTCAGAAGATCATCCTTGGTCTGGATGATGCTGGTTTCCTCGCTTCCGAGGAACTTTCCAAAGAAGATCATCTTCAGTGCCGACCGAAACAGATAGGCCGACCATTTCTGTACATTCAGTGCAATACCTCTCGCGAATGCTGTATCCGCCATGATTTAATTCCTTTCAAAAAACAAATTCCGTGCTCTTATTTAAAAGGCCCGGGCACCGAGCACACCTCACCCCGGCCTATTCCTCATCGTCATCCGTTTCATTCTGCATAATCGACTTGAGCAGATCCGATTCCGGCACGTCGAGAAATGGATTTCGTTTCGTCATATCGGGTATTCCTCGCCCGCCTCGCTTCGATCCGCCATCCTCGGTTCCGCCTAATTTACTGAGCAGTTTCGAGTGCCGGATCGCATCCCGTTTCCGGGCCAGTTCCCGATTTCGGATCATGCAAATTTCATATGCCGTCGCCGCCGGGTCCTTACTGGCGGCAATTTCCTCTTTATCGCCTCTGGTGAGCAGATGTTTCGAGGATTCAAAAACCGTATCGAAATCCAGACCCTTGCCCGTTTTTTCCGCCGACAGGCTTTTACGTGCCATCCGTTCCGATTTAACGAACCGTTCATTAGTCTCAGCAGCCCGCCGGGCTTCGGCCGCTTG
>CAYMXC010000526.1:0-2001 GCA_964394135.1 uncultured Phycisphaerae bacterium | reverse complement strand
AGGGCCATGCCGAGCAGATTGAGTTTTGTGGGAGGAGCGACGACACCGCGGAATTTGACTTCATCGACACCGCCGAATCCCAGAAAGCTTTCGTTTTTCAGGGCCATGCGGGCAAAATATGAAGTCAACTGGGCAGCAGCTTCGATCATCATCACGCCGGGCATGAGAGGCCGGCCGGGAATGTGGCCTCGCACCCAAAATTCGTTTTCCGTTATCTCTTTGAATCCTGCTATCAAACGTTTGTCGATGTCGATGTAAAGGATCCCGTCCAACTGTTCCATTTCAAACCGCTGCGGATTGGCTGCTCGGATGCCCTCTTTATCGACAAGAACCCTGTTGAGATCTATTAAGGATAGATCAAGAATGGCTTGTGGAGGCATTTTTTTCGTTTCCTGTTCTGCGATTACAAAGATACTTTTTAATTTTCCGTGCTGCGGACTTCCAAGATTCGTTTACGGATTTCCTGAGCCAGGTTCTTGATTTCCTGCATGGCCTTGCGCACTCTGGTGCCGGCAGCCTTGTTGCCGCCGGTGGCTTTGGCCAGGTCTTCTTCTACCTGTAACACAAGAGATTTAAGCTGTTGATATTCCTGCATGTTTAGACCTCCATATTTATTTTAGCTTATACCCGCTTTTCATTACTTTTAACCGTTCTGCTTTTGAAAATCCAAAATTTTCTGCAAACTCGGGATTCCGGTACTGGCGCCGGGAGCCTGGATGCAAAAGCTGGCGGTTGCATTTCCCAGCCGGCAGGCCTCGGTGACATTATATCCCAAACTCAATCCCGCAAGAAAACCGGCATCCCAGGAATCACCGGCTCCCGTCGTATCTTCGACCTTATCGACCTTATAAGCCTTGACGTATCCATTTTCGCCGTTTGCCAGCCTGTAGTAAACTCCTTTTTCTCCCAACTTGACTACGATATCGGTGCCGCCGTTGGCCTGGAAAAATCGAGCTATTTCGTCCGGATCGGTTAATCCGGTAATTGCGTTGGCCTCCGGCTCGGAGGGCACGAAAAAATCCACTTCAGGAAGCAGCGGCAAAATGATTTCCCGCCATCGGCTTTGGGATGCCTGCACATAGACGTCGTCAAGAATGACTTTTGTGCCTTTCTGACGTATCTTTTTCAGAACACCGGCCAGGGGCTTGCCATCCAGGGCAGGCATTAGCATGACCCCGCCGATATAGCAATATTTATGGCGGCTGATGAATTCGACGTCAAGATCGTCTGCCTGAAGGACGGCATTGGTACCCATGGTATGGACAAACCTCCGTTCGCCGGTTGTATCGACCATGACAAAAGTAAACGGGGTATTGATCACGGTATCGTGAATGACGCGGGAAGTATCGATGCCGCATTTCCTGGCTTCCGCGATAACGAAATCGCCGAGCATGTCGCTTCCCAACTTGACGATCAGGCTGTTGGCAACACCCATCTTGCCCAGGTCGATCGCACAGTTGACGGCACAGCCGCCGGTCGTAATAGCAAGACGATCGAACAGGACCAGTTCCTTAGGACCGGGAACTGTATCAATTGTTTTACCGATAGCGTCCACCGTTGCAATTCCAATGTTTACAATATCCGCCATAGAATCCTCCGCTTGTTAATGGTTTGTTATTTATTTTTCACTCTTTTGCGTGGTCAGATGTTGATATTCCAGGTGCAAGGAACCGATTTCCGAACGAACCCGGGTCAATTGGATAGTCAGGGTTTTCAAATAAGACTGTATTTGTTCAACCAGCTGAAAACGCCGGCTGAAAAATTGATCCCAGACCGCTGTTTTTTGGCCCAGGATTTCGTTTTGCACTGCAGGCTGATGATCAGGAAATCGAAACCGTTGACAGGAATCGGCGTCCCCGACCGGTTCTAGGATTACATGGGCCCGAGGAAATGCTTTTTCAAGATTTTCCTTCGTCTGCTGGCGAACGGCTGCAAGCGAAAATGGGTCATAAAGAATGATCACTTCCTTCGGTGCCGGCTGAGTGGCGGCCAGCGTTTTGA
>CAYMXC010000525.1:0-2009 GCA_964394135.1 uncultured Phycisphaerae bacterium | reverse complement strand
CAGAGATTTATCTTCGGTCCCGACGAGCATGAGGCGGGCTTCGTACTTTTCCAGAATATCGTAGTCGATCCGGGCCTTGCGATTAACGATCGGAGCAGGGCCGCCGGTCGCTTGCTTGTTCTTTTTGTCGCTCATGGTTAAAATAACTCTGAATTTATATTTTTATATTATCTACTTTAGAAGAAAATTTTATTCAATTTTGTTTATGGGCGATATAATCGAATAGGATTCTAGCATATTTTCCGCCCGACGGATAGCCGAAAAGAAGAATGCCGTCTTGTTCGGCAGACGCAGGCGCCAAAAAACTATTGGAGCGATTTTGCAACCTTTGGACAAAGGACAGGTACAATAGAGTGAAGCCAGTGGAAATTGACAACAATCCGGATAACGGCGAAAACACAGTGAAGGTGACGAAGGAACAGGAAATCAAGCTCATTGCCCAGGCGCAACAGGGCAGCGAATCGGCGGCTCGTCAACTGGTCGAAATGCACCAAAGCCGGCTCTTTGCCTTCGTCTGGCGGATCGTCCGGAACAACGATGAAGCCGAAGACATCTGCCAGGAAACGTTCCTGCGGGCCATGACATCTCTGGCCGATTTCAATGAACAGTTTCGATTTTCAACTTGGATATTTACAATAGGATATCGCTTGGCGCTGAATTCCATCAAGCACAGGAATCATCGACTCAATTACGATTTTTCGAACACGGCAGGCGATAACCAGAAGGATCAGGTCCAGCAGTTTATCCAGAGCGAGCAGGCCTCGAAGGTGAGGGAAATAATCTGGGAGCAAGTCGATCAGTTGAGCCCGACCCAGAAGGCCACGATCTTGCTGTTCTACCGGCAGGGTTTGTCCTGCCAGGAGATCGCCGAAGCCTTGGATATGCCGGTCGCGACAGTCAAGAGCCACATGCACCGGGCTAGGGAAAAACTCCGGGAAAGGCTGAAATTCCATCAAGTTGATGGCGGCGATCTGGAAGTCCTTGGTGCATAACGTTTCGTTTCGGGAACAACTTGCCGGATATGCGGTATGCAGCGTGTATCGATAAGGGTGAGGAAGGGATAACTCAAATAAAATGAGGAGCAGAATCGGTGAATTGTCGGCAGTTTGAACAATTTTTGGATTTGTATCTGGACGAGGAACTGGAGGGCACCCTCAAGCTGGAGTTTGAGGCCCATATGGTGGATTGCGAATCCTGCGGCCATATGTTCGCAACGATGGAAGCGGTCGGCCAGATTATCGCTTCGCCGACTCCGGACGAACCGGTGCTGAGTGTGGATTTTACCGATCGTGTAATGGCGGGGCTCAAACGACAGCAGCGAAAGACCCTGCGAATTCGAAAACTGGTGGGCATTTCCTCGGTGGCGGCGGCGATTGCCCTGGTTGCAACCGGCGTGGTTTTCTTCACATCGCATCTGATGCCGGCCAGGCAAGATACCCGCACAGTCAAACTTTTCGCTATGAATGATACGCCGAAAAAACAGAGTCCGCAACAGTTGAACCAATGGCTGGCGGGAACGCTCGAACGGGCCGGAACAAATCTGATGGGAATCGGTCAACTCAGAAGCGCAGCCTGGAACCAGATGAGACAGGGTTTGTTCAACACCCTTGCCCAGCCTATGGTGCCGCTGGAAGGGATTGAATCTTTCGATGTCAAGACCGCCGAAGACGGCCCGAATTCCAAAGCCGCCGATCTCGAAGCGGGTCTTGAGATGCTCTGATGCATTCGGGGAAATGTCCATTGAAGTTTAGAAAAAGCATTATTGCCATTCTTTTTTTGGTTTTTATATTTTCGGTCGAAGCCGTTCGGCAGGCAACTGCCGCCGGTCCGGTGAGTCGTCCTGCCACGAAACCAGCCAACCCTGTGACATTACCAGAATTCAGCAGATATCTGCCGATCTGGACACAGGGGTATCTGGAAGTCAAAAATCTCAGCGCACGTCTCGACCAGTTGATCTGGCTCCTGGAAATGACCGATGACGCCGCAGAAACGAATCTCTCAACCAGGCC
>CAYMXC010000524.1:0-2017 GCA_964394135.1 uncultured Phycisphaerae bacterium | reverse complement strand
TGCGTAGCAGCAGATGGCGGAGGGCTCAACCAGGGTTTACCGAGAACGGAGTCATGGATTTTCTGCCCACCATCGGAGCCTGCCTTTGGAACAAGTACTTTCCACTTATCAATGAGATGTTTATTTTTCTGTATTGCTTTCCTCGGTATAAATCCAATGCCGCGTTTGCCGCCTCGAACATAGTGAAGGGCAATATCACCCGGTTTCTTTTGCGCGTTGAAACCATCGAAATTTGTTGCTATGCCGAAAGGGGTGTCGGCAGTTAAAATTCCAGTAATCGATTGCCCGCCCGCCTTTAATACTTTGCGCAATATGTCAACCGCTACGGGATCTCTGACAAATACATCGAATTCGTCCAATTTCCGTGTTGACGATGTTGTCTCTTCACCACGAATTACAGTTACATCGCATGGCCCTTCATAAAATTTTGACCAGAGAAAATAGCAGATTCCACCTTTGACCTCTACGTTGGGAAAGACCTCCCTGGACACGGGATAGTCAACCATTGCCCTGAGGTTGCGTGAACCAAGCATATCCTGCCGGAAACCATCAAGCCCGCGCCCGCCAGCCAGCCAGCGCGAAGGAATAACCATGCTGAGATATCGCGGGCCCAGTCGCATCGCCTGCTCAACAAATAGCTGGTAAATGGATGAGTCGCTGGTTCCCCCGGCTCCCCCCTTCATCTGATACGGCGGGTTTCCTATAATTACATCAAATTGCATATCGTCTCCAAACAGCCCGGCAATGCGAGCCTTTATATCGTTAGTATGAATGAACGCATAAGCATAATTTTCAAGTTCAGAATCCCGATCCAGAATAGCTTTAGGCGCGCCGCAGAAAACACATTTTTTGTCATCCCACGTGTGTTCCATCCGCTCAAACCAGACATGACCTGCATCGTTGTCAAATCCTGTTGCAATGGAGTGCTCTCCATTGGCGAACTTCGAGCAATAGAGACTCCGCCGTGCAAGTAAACTTGTGAGGCGGGTAATGGCAACACCGAAAACCTGCTTCGTCAGGATATGGTTGACCCGTTCCTGTAAATCAGGGATTTCATCCGCCAACCCCTTGGTCAGACGCCGCGTGATTTCTCTCGGAAAGACGCCGGACTTTGTAAATGGGTCAATAAATTTCACTGTTGAGTCTGCCCAGATATCAGCTCCGTTGTTATCCCTGGCCCACGTCGCCGCCAATGTATCGAGCATGCGGTTCGCAAAAGCGGGTGGCGTAAAGACTTCGTCGTTGGAGAGATTGGCAATGCACGTCAATATATCCGGGTTACGATTTTGTAATGTAAAACCGGCCTGATTCATCATCGCCTCTCCTTTGACTCCGCCACTGCGGCCAATTCATTTATACTCATCGGCGGATACTCTTTGATCGACTGAAACAGATCGTGCATGCCCAGGTCGGCAAAAAGAGTGCCTTCCACATTGAACGATGATGAAAGAGTCAATGTGTGCAGGCGAAAATCGCGTCTTTGGAATTTTCCCTTACCAAGATAGCCCCATTCGGCAAAAGTTATGGCCTCATTTTCATAGGTTCGCATCTTGAGTGCATCGCCGTGGACAAGGTTTTGAGATAACACATATGATGCGGCACGGTAGAGTTCGTCGGACTCATCCATACTCATATATTCAGCAAGGATTTTCAGCATATTTGAAGCGCACTCAGTAATGTTGTCGGGGAGTAGCTCAATACCGTAAATCGACATTATTGCGAGAAGCGCATAGTGACGGCGCTCAAATTCAGATTTACCGTATTTTAATTCCACTGCAGCAAGTTTGCGTCGAAGGACCTGAACAAGAAAGTTTCCGTTGCCGCATGCAGGTTCCAGAAAACGGGAATCTATCCGTTCGGTCTCGCTTTTTACCAGATCAAGCATTGCCTCGACTAACCATGAGGGAGTAAACACCTCCCCATGGTCTGCAACGCGATCTTTTGATTTTATTAAACTCACAGGATTATTATTTAACCTTCCTCTATTGTATTTTTTTAGCCCGGTATGGGCGCCGGG
>CAYMXC010000523.1:0-2023 GCA_964394135.1 uncultured Phycisphaerae bacterium | reverse complement strand
ACAAAAGGCTCAAACTGCCCCTAGAATTCTAGTACTGTTCCCCTAATAACAACCAATTATTTCTTTACTATTGTTCTTTTTTCGTGTATCAAATAATCATGAAAGTAAAAAACTAACAAAATGCGGTTAAAAAAGTTCGCGAGATTATAAAAGACAAGAATGGAATCTTGCTTGCGTCCGACCTATCAAAACATGACATTCCGCGGACGTATCTTTCCATTCTGGAAAAGAAGGGTGAAATCCAGCGGGTCGCCAGAGGTGTCTATTCAACGGGGGATACTCTGATGGATGAGATGGTCAGCCTCCAGTCTAGATATAAAAACGCCGTCTTCTCTCATGAAACGGCGCTCTATCTTTGGGAACTCACCGACCGGTCACCATTGTTCTATTCGGTGACTGTCCCCTCAGGATATAACGCTACTTCCCTCAAGGCCGGCGGGGCAAAGGTGTATTATATAAAACCCGATTTGCATCTGCTGGGGCTGACAACCATAAAATCGCCGCATGAAAATGACATCAGAACCTACGACCTGGAGCGGACTGCCTGTGATGTTGTGCGGAGCCGGAACCAGATGGATGTTCAGTTCATCAACGAAGCCTTGAAACGGTATGTGACCAGGAAAAACAAAAACATCGACCTGCTTTATCGTTACGCTGAGCAGTTTAGAATTCAAAAAATCATCAGAGCCTACATCGAGGTACTTTTATGAGCAATGCGATGCAGTTCAAGGCCAGGATCAAGAACCTGGCTCAGAAAAGCAATGTACCCGCCCAGGCGGTATTGCAGAATTTTATGCTGGAACGTTTATTGGAAAGGATCTCGCTCTCCCGATATAAGAACCGGCTCATCTTGAAAGGGGGTATGTTGATCGCTTCGATGGTGGGGAGCAGCAGCCGGACCACACTGGACATGGATGCCACTTTGAGAGGGTTCCCACTAAACGAAGAAACGATCCGGGCAGCGTTTAAGGAAATTTGCGCCATTCCATTGGATGACGAAGTGGAGATGGTTTTTGACCATATTGGGCCGATCCGTGAAGACGATGAGTATGGCGGTTTTCGGGTGGCGATTATCGCCAAATATGCATCGATCAATACCCCGTTGAAGATCGATATCACCGTTGGGGATGTTATCACGCCTAAGGCCGTCTGTTATGCCTTCCCCTCCAATTTTGAAGATAAGCGAATTGAGGTCTGGGCCTACAACATTGAAACGATTCTGGCCGAAAAGGTAGAGACCATTTTGCGCAGGAGTGTTCTCAACACCCGGCCGAGAGACTTTTATGATGTTTATATTCTTACTGAAACTCAAGGGGAATTAATTGATCGAGACGTCTTCCAAACGGCGTTACGAGCTACGGCTGAAAAACGTTTGTCGAATAAGGCGATAGAAGATCAGGATAATATTATCCGATCCATTCAAGAAGATAAAACGATGAGACAGCGTTGGGAGCGGTATTGCAAGGAGAACAACTATGCCAATGGAATTGAATTTGATCAAGTGATCGAAGCATTAATCAATATCTTGGCTAGCAACCATCCAACGGAATAATTGGGCCTAATGGAATCTGCAAAGCGCCAATAAAAAAGCACTCGATCAAAGCCTTTTGGGCGATAGACTGTAATTTCGCCTTCTCTGGTGGGGTTCTTGCAGCCCAGTTTATATAAGCGAGTGCAGACACATAACCTGAATTATGAAAAATACTTCGAAGAGGGCAACGCCTCGCGCAGCCAGCTGAGTGAGTTCAACTCTAGCAACACAACGCTCTTAAGCGTTGAGCAGGTCAAGGAACGCTTGCTCAAGCTCTCCTACATTCAAGAGCAACTTGCGGAGTGGAAGGCATAGATCCAATTTTGAACAGGCGAAAAACAAAAGGCGCAGTCGGGCTCGAGGGACGGGACAACGCAGAGAGGGATGTGGCGGGCATGAAGATCTTGATCACAGGCGCCGGCGGATTCATCGGATTAGACCTGATCTCCGCGCTGCATGCGCGCGGCTATCACGACATTCTCTTTTTCGACG
>CAYMXC010000522.1:0-2027 GCA_964394135.1 uncultured Phycisphaerae bacterium | reverse complement strand
TGCGATCCTGGCGAGGAAGCCCAAGTGGATTTCGGCAAAGGGGCTCCGGGCCGACGACCCGGCGGACGAATGAAGAGTCCACATCTTTTTCGGATGATCCTATCCTTTTCTCGCAAGGGATACAGCGAGGTCGTCTGGCGACAGGACACCGAGACGTTTTTACGCTGCTTGGAGAATGCCTTTCATTCCTTTGGCGGTGTTCCGAAAACGATTATCGTGGACAATCTATAACTGGTCTTTACTACCAACGGAATAGGAAAAAGATAGAAATTTTGAAAATATTCAATCTTTTGCCAGAAATGACTTAGGGATTACTCTTCTAGTCATTTCTCGTTTGCGAAATCTGCTTGATTCTGATAACCTTTATGCCATGAATGCAATCGAGCAAAAATATATTGTCGGCCATCTGGATTGGAACTCTCGGTTTCGATTTGCCCTCGGAATCCTGGTCTCCTGCGTCCTGTTTGCATCGATCGGTATGACAATCCTCAGCCCGTGGGACCCCGCCGGCGCCATCAGCCTGTGGGTGGTGGCCATGACGGGCGGAACCGAGGAACTCTTCCTCCTGCGATTCATCGGCTTGCTCCTTGTCGTTGGAGTTTTCGCCTCCATCATCATGGATGCCCGCCTGCCGCTCTTCGGAGTCTTCGCCGCCTGTATCGGCGTCGGCATTCCCATCATCAAAACTGCAAGCATGGATTATGTCATGGTCCTCATGCAGGTCGGCAAGGAGTTTGAACATCCACAGGATCTCTGGATTTCCATGATCCTGGAAACACTTGGATGGACTTTGGCCCTGGCCATTCTAGTTGGTGGAACCATCGCCACCGAACGATGGCTGAAACGAAGCAATGCCAACGAAACGGAATCGCCGGAAACAAAAACCACCAAATCAAAACCATTATCCGAACCCATGAAAAAAACCTGGATTCGCAGCCTGGGTGCACTGTTGATTACCGTAGTCCTGACATTGTTTCTGATTGTTTTTTTTGCCGCCGACCAGCGAAAAGGCCAGGTGATCTTCGCCGTTGTCGCCGGATTTTTCCTGGCGGCACTGGCTGCTGAACAGATCACGGAAAACGATCATCCACTCTGGCAGGTCGTCGCAGTGCCCATCGTCGCCATCATTGCTTATGCCTACACTTATATGAATCCGGAACGTCCGCCGGGTCTCGAGGCCATTCTACATATCGCCCCCAACAACCTGGCACGCATCCTGCCAATCGAATATATTTTCATCGGTACCATCGGTGCCGTTTTCGGAACATGGACTTCTCACAGATTGAGGTATAGTAAAGAACATGGCTAAACGCATACTGGTCACCGGCGCTTTACCCTACGCCAACGGAAATCTGCACGTCGGACACATCGCCGGAGCTTATCTGCCCGCCGATATTTTTGTCCGCTACCATCGCGCCAAAGGCACGGAAATACTCTTCGTCTGCGGATCGGACGACAACGGCGTGCCCATCACGCTCTCCGCCCGAAAGGAAAACAAAACACCCGCCGAAATAGTCGCCTATTACAATGCCGAGCAGAAAAAAGCCTTCGACGGCCTGGGAATCAACTTCGACATCTATGGCGGAACGCACAGCCCGGCAGACCTCGAGCTGCATACACGGTTCAGCCAACACTTCTTTAAAAAGGCACTCGAAAACGGTTCATTGTCAAAACGTAAATCGTCTCAGCTTTACGACACACAGGCAAAAATGTTTCTGCCCGACCGCTATGTCAAGGGCAAATGCCACCATTGCGGAGCGCCGGACGCCTTGGGCGACCAGTGCGAAAACTGCGGCAAAACCACTGATCCCATGTTGCTGATCGATCCCGTCAGCGTCATCAGCGGCACACGGCCTGAATTGCGAGAAACGACCCACTGGTTCTTCGAACTCGATAAGTTCCGCGGCCGCCTGAGGCAATGGCTCGACGAAAAAAAAGACTGGCGACATGTGGTCTTGAACTTTACCCGCGGCCTGCTCGATCAGCCCCTGCCCGCACGGTCGATCACTCGCGACCTGGACTGGGGC
>CAYMXC010000521.1:0-2031 GCA_964394135.1 uncultured Phycisphaerae bacterium | reverse complement strand
CACGCTGTGTGGATTCCCATCCATGACGCTGCGGTCCATGACCGCGCCTGGATCACCCTCATCACCGTTGCAGATGACGTATTTTTTGCCCTGCGGCTGAATGTTTGTCAGTTCCCATTTCTTGCCCGTGGGAAAGCCTCCGCCGCCTCGTCCGCGAAGTCCTGAAACAGTAATTTCCTCGTAAATTGTTTTTGGGCTCAGTTCAGTATAGGCCTTGAATGCGGCTATGTATCCGCCGTTGTGGATATATTCCTGTATGTTTTCCGGATCGATCAGGCCGCAGGATTTGAGTGTGAATCGGTGCTGCCGTTGATAAAAAGGAATGTCGTCCGTGCCCTGGCATCGTCGGCCGGTCACCGGTTCAACATAGAGCAAACGTTCCACCGGCTGATGATTGATCAGCGTCGTTTTTATGATCTCGTCGACATCGCCAACCTTGACCTTTGTGTATAGAAGATTGTCGGGCCATACGGTTACCAGCGGGCCCATCTGACAAAAGCCCTGGCATCCGCTGTGAGACACAAGTGTGCCGGCGGGGGGGCTTTCATCCTTCTCCGCCTTCAATTCGGTTACGACGTCAAGGCCTGCCTGGGCAATACCTTTGACAAATGCATCGTATACCTTTAACGCGCCGTTGGCTACGCAACCCGTTCCAGCACACAGGATGATGCGGCGGGTAATCTTTTCCATGCTCTTGCCGTATTGGTCCGATATGGATTTCAGATCGACTGCGGTTGTATTCATTGGACTCCCTCTTTCGCTAAAATGTCTTCAACCAGGGCGATGGCCGCTTGAGGCGTCATCTGGCCGTGAACTTCATCGTTAATTACCATTACCGGTGCCAGGCCACACGCGCCAAGACATGATACCGTTTCGACGGTAAACAGCATGTCAGGTGTCGTCTTTTTCTCCTCGGTTACGCCCAAGCGCTTGCGAAGGGCTTCGAGAATGGGGATCGATCGTTTGACGTGACAAGCAGTGCCGTCACACAACCGAATGATGTATTTTCCCTTCGGTTCCAATGCAAAATGGGCGTAGAATGTGGCGACCCCGAACACCCTCGCCGGGGGCAGACCCACCGACGTGGCGACATAAGTCAGAACCTCTTCCGGCAGATATCGATATTCGTCCTGGACAGCCTGAAGGATCGGAATCAGCCGGCCGGGATCGCGTTGATATCGATCCAGAATCTGGCATACCTTTTCAAATTTGCGAATCATGTGCATTGGCATTGTGAATTTCTCCTGTGTTTTCTTCCGCTTTGATTTTTTGCACCAGCTTGCTGGACAAGATGGCCAGGCTGGAGGTCAAATTAACGTTTTCAAGAATGATGTGATCGGGTACGGCGACGCACACTGGGGCAAAATTCCAGATCGCCCGGATGCCGCCTTCCACCATCAGGTCGACAACCTTCTGGGCAGCCTCGCCTGGAACAGTAACGATGCCGATCAGTATGCCCATCCGCCTGGCCAGATCGGGAAGCTTTTCGATGGGGAGCACTTCCTTGCCGTGAATCGATTTGCCTATCTTGTCTGCATCGCTGTCAAATGCGGCAATGATATTCAATCCAATCTTCCGAAAGCCCTCATAGCCCAAAAGGGCGGTTCCCATCGCCCCAGCGCCGGTCAGAAATGCCTCCGTAGCGTTGTTCCACCCGAGATATTTTTCAATGGAGTCGATCAGCGGGACTACTTCGTAGCCGACCTTCGATCGACCGACAATGCCGGTCGTCTCGATATCCTTGCGGACCTGGGTGGGATCAAGCCGAAGTTCCCTGGCGATGTGCGTACAAGAGACGACATCCCTGTGGTTGCCCCACAGACGCTTCAGGAAATGATAATACATGGCCAGTCGGCGAAGGGTCGGAGCTGGTGCGTGCTTGTTTTCGGTATTCATTAAAAATAATTCCTTGATATAATTTATTGTTAAGTAACAGCTATCCATTCGAGAATTTATTCTTTGTTTAAGTTTACAACAGCATAAGCTATATGTCAATACTAAATGTGAAAATAAACACAACATATATCAAGT
>CAYMXC010000520.1:0-2036 GCA_964394135.1 uncultured Phycisphaerae bacterium | reverse complement strand
ATTTAAGGCCGATTAAAAAAGTTCAAATCAAATCGCCGGTTTCCACATGCGTTGTGGCTCAGGGCGTTTTTCATCGCAAGGCAAATGAAAATCAAACCGTTGCGGAAATGATGCAGACCGATTTTCTTTCTGCGCGAACCGCAAATCACATTTTCAAGACGCCGTCCCGGCCGATTTTGCCGAATGATTCGGGACTCTCTATTACCCCGCAAGCATGGAACACCGGAGGTGTCTATCTCATTATAGACCTGGGTCGTGAACACGCCGGCGTATTCGATTTGGATGTTGACGCTGCTGCCGGTACGATCATCGACATCGCCTACGGTGAACACCTCGATGACCTGCGTGTTCGAGCCGCGGTCGGGGGCAGAAATTTCGCCTGCCGTTATCGCTGCAGAGAAGGTCGCCAGCAGTTCACGCACTACTTCACCCGTTTCGCCGGGCGCTTCATCGAACTTCATATCACTCCCGCAGGCTCGGATCGGTTCATCCTCTATTATGCCGGTCTGAAACCCGCGGAATATCCGATCGAACAAAAAGGATCGTTCAGCTCACCAAATAGCCTGCAAAATAAAATTTACGAAACGGCCGTCCGAACTCTGCATCTCTGCATGCACGAACATTATGAGGATTGTCCCTGGCGGGAACAGGCCCTTTACGCCAACGACTCCCGCAACCAGGCGATGTGCGGTTATTACTGTTTCGGTGAATACGAATTTCCAGCCGCAAGTTTCGATCTCCTTGGCCAAAGCCAGAACGATGACGGTTTTTTCGATCTTTGCGCCCCGATGAAGTTCGAGCTGACCATTCCGTCTTTCAGTCTGGTGTGGGTTTTGGCAATCGCGGACCATTATCTTTTCAGCGGCGATCTTTCGCCAGTCCATCGCGCCATGCCGAAGATCAAAAAGCTGATGGACCTTCGCATCAAAGAGATAATCGACGGCCTGCTGCCGGCTCTCCGTGGAAAACGATATTGGCACTTCTATGACTGGGCGCAGGGCCTCAGTGGCGGATCGCCAGATGCATCGACCGCCTGGACCGAGGCTGAAAATCGATTCGATGCTCCAATGAATCTCTTTTTTATCTTGGCTCTTGAAGCCGCCGCCTCACTGGCGCGGGTTGCTGGAATGTCCGCAGACGAAAACCGTTATCGGGCACAGGCTCAAACTTTGCGAAACGGATTCCACGAAAAATTCTGGGATGTGAATGAAAAGGCCTATCGAAACTACCTTGGCACAAATTACTTTCATCAATTCTCCGAGCTGACGCAATCACTGGCCATTCTTGCCGACGCCTGTCCGTCGGAAATCGCCGCCGATTTGCGACTGCGACTCACCCAGCCCAACAATGGTTTGATCGAAACCACCCTCAGCCAATCCCTGTACAAGTTCCAGGCCCTTATCCGGGATCATGTCAATTATGGTCGGTGGGTTTTCAATAAAATCGATCGCGATTGGAGCATTATGCTCCTTAATGGTGCTACAAGCTTCTGGGAAACAATGAATGGCGGCTGGGATTTCGACAATGCAGGCAGCCTATGTCATGGCTGGTCGGCGGTCCCGATTTATTTCTATCAGGCTCATCTGCTTGGCATCCGGCCGCTCGAACCGGGCTTCAAATCCTTCATAATCGATCCGGTCAAATCGGTCCTGCGACAGGCTTCAGGGCGAGTGCCAACGCCGTTCGGGCCGATCGACCTGTCCTGGGAAATCGTCGGCGATAAAACCCTCTATCGTCTTTCGCATCCCCGCGAAACGACGCCACGTTTTATCAATACGTCGGATTGTGATCAAATTTTGATTAATGGCAGGAAAACGACGGTCTGAAAAATCCGGTCCAGTTCGAAAATCAAAAGTGTGGATGTTTAAAAAGTTTTCTTTATAATAATACATTGTAACGTTACTGTTTCGCAAAAATGAGGCAATTGATGAAAATAAAGTTAAAAAAGTTTCAGAATACAACGTCCGGCTTTTTCTGTTCATCCACGCTCATCTTATTGCTAGCAATGACCATGCTGACGATCCTGACCGGCTGCG
>CAYMXC010000519.1:0-2055 GCA_964394135.1 uncultured Phycisphaerae bacterium | reverse complement strand
TTGAGAGAACTATCATGGCAAACAACAAATCTTCAAAAATCATTTCCATCGGCTTTATTGTATTTAACTTAATTATGTTGTTAATGGCGCCGCTTGTGGCCTTTGCGCAGACGGCCGTCGTACCGCCGGGGGATGGCACTTCCACTTCGCCTTATTTGATCTCACTGCTGTTTGTGGCGGCTTTGAAAAATGTCTCGGCATCAATATTGAGTTTGCGCAAACTTTGAAAATCGGTATAAGCCTGATGGCCGGACATGTAAGAATTAAAAACAATATTCTTTCGCAGAACTGGGTCCAGCCCAAGATGATTGAGTGTGTAGACAGTGGCGAAATACGGTGTTGTCAGGTCGAAATATCCGCTGGCGACCATGACCTTCAGGGAATTGTTTCTTGTCAATGCCTCCTGCAGGGCTGAAGCTTCGTTGAGATACCCCTGGTCCTTGGTTTTAAAATTCCATGCCTGATGGGCCTTATTTGAGAGATATTCATAAGGAAGGTTATTTCGATATCCCAATTCCCGGCGAACGTAGTCGTTCATAGCAGCGTTGAGAGGACCGATACTCAGAAAAAAAGACGGATCGAAACGGGAATATTCGCCGGCAGTTCTTACATCGATGCCGACGACCCTGCCGTCCATCAGGCCAACCATTCGATTCTGTGAGCGAAGAAGTTCCTTTACAAATTTATGGCTGCTGACTCGCAGGTTGTTCAGAAGGATGAATTTTTTCGACAAACCGGAATAGGCGGCGAGTTTGTCCGCGATTTTGTCGGCTTGATCGGGCGGCAGTGCATCGCCCTGCGCCAATGCCGTCACGTAATCGGTCAGGGCAAATTGTTCCGCCTCCGCCAGCGCTTTCGTCAAATCGGCCTGTAAGTTTGGCGCCAATTTCCGGTGATACCAGGCGGTGGCGGTGAAACTCGGCAGTGCCAGCGGATAAGGCATATCGTTACCGGCGTCATAAAGAATGGTCTGGAAGTCCAAAACGCTGGAGATCAGAACCACACCTCTGGGATAAATCCCCAGACTGTTTTGCAGATAGTTCGCCAGGCCGGCAGCACGTGTGGTTCCATAGCTTTCGCCGGCGAGAAATATGGGGCTCAACCATCGCTGGTTGCCAGTAAGGTAAAGATTGATGAATCGGCCGATGGAACGAATATCACCTTCAACTTCAAAAAATTGTTTCGGATCGACCCCGGCGGCGGCCCGGCTGTAACCCGTACCGACAGGATCGATAAAAACCAGATCGGTAAATGTCAGCCAGGTGAATTCGTTATCAACCAGTTGCACGAACCTCGGCAATACTCGGCCATCGCTGGGAAAAACCACTCGACGCGGACCCATCGCACCAAAATGTAAAAAAATCGACGCCGCACCCGGCCCGCCGTTGAAGGCAAAGGTAACAGGCCGCATCTTCTCATTCGACGTTCCGCGAACATCCTTCGTATAGGCCACGAAAAATATATTGGCCTGAGGTTTGCCACTTTCATCTTCCAGACGCATATATCCCGTTGTGGCGGTATACGCCAACTGCGATCCGCCGATGATAAGTTGATGCTGTGTGACCGACAACTCCTCCGGGCAATTTTCCACCTGGCAGGGCTGTGATGCTGAACTATGGAATGATCGAAGCGATGGACGGCTAGAAACGGCGGATTTCTCCGCGACAGATACATTGACAGCTAAAAGTATCATGGCAAAAGCAAAAAATATACCATCTCGTTTTTGCATTGGTTTGTTTCCTCCATTACCGTTTGTCTTGGCGAATCCGGTTGTATAACGCAGCCCTTAGGCTTATTTTCGAACGATAACCTGACAAAGTCAATTTGTTTTCATTTTGTTTCAGAGTTTTCGTTTCTTTTGTTGGATCAATGTCATATAATAATATTCTGGGAGTATGATTGGTCCTCGGGGCAGCTTCCAGAACGTTGGTTCTGTTCCCTCACATGAATGAAACCAACAGGCAGGGTGAAAGTTTTAAAATTTTAGAAGTACGAGGTTTTGAAAAATACACAAATATGAAGTTCGATGAATTAGATTTGATGCCGGTAATCCAA
>CAYMXC010000518.1:0-2064 GCA_964394135.1 uncultured Phycisphaerae bacterium | reverse complement strand
ATCATATTGTTGTCAGCAACACTATTATCTGCTCAAAAATTTGAAGAGTTGGCTCAATTTCCTCCTATGGGGTGGAACAGTTGGAACCAGTTTGGATGTCGTATCAATGAGCATCTGATCAGGGAAATGGCCGATGCTATGGTAAACAGTGGAATGGCCGATGTCGGTTATGAATACATCATTATTGACGATTGCTGGCAGTCTGAAAGAGACAGTGCCGGGAACATCCTTCCCAATCCGGAAACGTTTCCCTCGGGCATTAAAGCGCTGGCTGATTACGTTCATTCAAGGGGATTGAAATTCGGCCTTTATTCCGACGGCGGTATAAAAACATGTGCCGGAAGGCCCGGAAGCAGGGGCTATGAGTTTCAGGATACGCGCACTTATGCTTCCTGGGGAGTGGATTACCTGAAATACGACTGGTGTTATTCGGAGGGCCAGAGCGCCCAGGCAAGTTATCAATTGATGCGTGATGCTCTCTTTGAAGCCGGACGTCCTATTGTTTTCAGCATGTGTGAATGGGGATCAAATCAACCATGGCTATGGGCCAAAGATATTGCTCATCTTTGGAGAACGACCGGCGATATCAGCGACTGCTTCAGTTGTGAATCCAACTGGGGCTCACTGGGTGTGATGCAGATCCTCGATCAGCAGGGCAAGTTACGCGGCTATGCGGGGCCCGGGCACTGGAATGATCCGGACATGCTCGAAGTGGGCAACGAGGGATTAACACTCACGGAATCGAAAACCCATTTCAGCTTATGGTGCCTGTTGTCAGCGCCCCTGATAGCCGGCAACGACCTGAGGAACATGCATCCCGATATTGTTGAGATACTGGCGAACGAAGAAGTTATTGCCATCGATCAGGACCCGCTTGGCAGGCAGGCCTTGAAGTGGATGGATTACGGTGATCTGGAGATATGGCTAAAGCCGTTGAAAAACGGAGACTTTGCCATGGGCATACTGAACCGTGGAGATGAGAAGATACTATTGGATAAAAGCGTTGAACTTACGACTTATGATACCGATTTTAAACAGAAGTAATATACTTACAAAATCAACGAAAATTTCACCATACGGGATCTTTGGAAACATGAAAATATCGGAACGACCAAAGAAAGCTTTAAGGCAGAAATCGATGCCCATGAAATGGTTCTTTTGAAATTGATTAAAAATTAAATACCAATATATTCATAAATCAGATTTAAAAACCAGGAGATGAAAACACTGGAAAGAGCTTTGCTGGCGGCAGGCCTGATTTTGCTGGGAATCAATATTTATGGTTTATTCAAAACCATGCGAGATCCGGCTATTTATACTGAAGAGCAAACCCTGCATAACCGGATCAACGATGTCACCATCCCTTATCCGGAAATCCAGGAAAAGTTAAAAAAAGAAGAGCATGAATCCAATATTGATTTTGCCGTCAGGATCAACAAGGTGGTCAATGATGGTTTTGCTCACTACTGGAAAGACGACGGCGTTGAAAAATATCACCTCAGGGTGCCTGTTTGGGAGAACTATTTATTGTTTGCCGCATCCTATATCAACCCCGAAAAATACGAAAAGTATGAGTTCAGCAACTACCATAAAAATTTGGAGCGGGGGGTCGGACTGTGTTCCACACATTCCACAATTGTCAAAGGGGTTTTGCTTGATCACGGTATGAAGGCAGAATTGCTCGATGTAGGCGGGCATCATGTCGTTGTACGGGCAGAACTCAATGACACAGCCACCTATATCCTTGATCCGGATTATGGTATTGTTGTTCCTCATGATACAGCTTCGATTACCGCTAATCCCGAGCTGGTCAGGACGGCCTATGCCAACCTGGCTGCGTTGTATTACCCCGATGCCATTGATCCGTATACAACCGATTATGTCGTCAAAATCTTTGGGGACAGGAAGCATGTGTATTCGGTGGAAAACTGGTTTGAAGGTTTCTCCTACCTGGCGATCTGGATTATTCCGTTCCTGTTCATGTTACCCTTTGCGCTGAACCGGTTCGAAAAACGAAGTTTTTAATCACAACAGCTTGCAGAAGGTGGCAATTTTTGCCAGGCA
>CAYMXC010000517.1:0-2064 GCA_964394135.1 uncultured Phycisphaerae bacterium | reverse complement strand
TGTTCGGAACTATGGTCGAGAATGACAGAGACTTCTTTTGTGGCAACCCCTGCATTTTGAAGCCACGAGCTCATACATGAGCGTAAATCGTGCAGTGGAATATGTGGAAGATTCGCGGCTTTAACCATTCGGTCCCATGTGGTGTGGTGAAATTTCGAAGTAAATAAAGCCTCTTGTTCTTTGGGAAGACCATCTATATAGCTTTTTAATTCGCTCATAAGCCTAGGATGTATCGGATGAAGTTTTTCTTTTTTGGTTTTAGGTTCAAAAATGCTGATAGTCTCGTTTTTTAGATTGATATTGGCACGTTTAAGATTGATCAGTGAGTTTCTTCTTCCTACGCCGGTGAGGCTCATCAATGCGATAATTCGCCATTGTTGATCGTTTTTGAATTTAGTCAGAATGCTCTCGAACTGTTGCGGCGTCCAGATTACCGGGACTTTTTTTATGACCTTGATTCTCCGCTCGCCACGCATGAGTCGATCAAATGGGTTTTCGATTCCATATCGGGATTTGCAGAAATTAAAAAAGCGAGTGAGGCCGCGAAGGTCTTTATTTATCGTCGTGTCCTCAACATTCTGTGCCTTTCGCTTCTGCTTGAAATACGCGATGATGTTTACATTCCATCGATCTGAGTTGGGCCAGCCGGTGAGTTCTCCGAACCGCTCAAGGGTTCGCTTGTATTCATCATGTGTTGCATCGGCCATGTCCAACTCGAGAAATCTATCCATTGCGTTACGAAATTGGATAGTTCGCGGTATCAGGTCGAGATTGCCGATGTTGATTTTGTCTTCGATGGACAGTTGTAATTTTCGGGCAAACGTTTCGTCGGACACGAACCTGCGCCTTGATTTTTTTGTTACCGGGTCCCTCCACTCCAACCTGTAAGGGCAAGCCGAATGCCGGCGATAATACTCGCCGTCCTTTTCAGTGAGCAGCTTGAGATTGACTTTTCTCCGCCTGGGCATTACGATCTCCTTGACGCAACAGGACTGCTAAGTTTAGCAGATTTGTTTTGCGACAGCAAGGCATAAGAGTGCGCACGAGATTGCGCACGCAAGCCTTTAAAATGATAGGCTTGAAATTGCATAAGTCAAGTAATTGTAGGTAGTTGCGATGGTGGCGGAATTGGCAGACGCGCAGGACTTAGGATCCTGTACCGAAAGGTGTGAGGGTTCGACTCCCTCCCATCGCAATCGAAACTCTCACCCAAATAAAAAAAGACGGCTTTGACCGTCCCTTTAAAAGTTCAAACTTTTTTTCCGCTTATTCCCGCCCACGCGGAAATCCATCTTACCCCTGTGCGCCGAACGAATGTTGTTATTTAATCTTGGGCGACGAATAAAACAGCCGGCCAATCTGCTGGCCGACCATTTTCATCGGCTTCAAGGCCTGCGAAACCGCATTGCTGAATCGCCGAATCTTCAACTGTTTCATCAGGTGAAGGAATTGCTCGTTGGTCGGCTCGATCTTCAAACCTTCCTCCAGAGCTTCCTTCGCCTGTGCCCAGTTCTCATTGGCAATGTACGCTACTGCCAGTTTATGCAACGCCGGCAGATACGCCGAATCGATTTTGAGCGCCTGACGGCAATACTCGATGCCCTGTTCCCAGTTATCCTGCAGGAAATGACACACCGCCAGATTATGCAAAACCTCAGGCTGATCGCCAGTCATCTGCGTCAATTCCTCCAGGTATTGCTGCGCCGCCTGGGGATTATTGTTCTGTACGCATACCTCGGCCAGCTCCATAAGAAGTTCAGGCTGTTCTTCATCGACGTTGAGCGCCACCTCCAAATGTTCCTGCGCTAAATCCCATCGTCCTGTCGCTTCATACGCCCGTGCCAATTGCTGGCGAATCTGCTGATAATAGGGACGCTGCTCCAGTGCCTTCGTATAACACTCGACTGCTTCCGAATAATGCTCCTGCTGCATCGCGAGGTCGCCCAGACTCAACTGAGCTCCAACGTTCTCAGGATCATATTCCAGAACACGGTGAAATTTCTCTTTCGCCGATTCGGTCTGACCGAGTTCCAGCAGCAGATTCGCATATTGCAGAACCGCCTC
>CAYMXC010000516.1:1310-2065 GCA_964394135.1 uncultured Phycisphaerae bacterium | reverse complement strand
AAGAGCAACAGGCTGTTTTGCAGGAAATTTGTGAAATAGCAGAACGCGAACAGGTCGATGCCGTGCTTGTGGCCGGCGACTTGTTCGATACCTTCAATCCGCCGTCCGAAGCCGTCGATCTGCTGTACAAAACCTTGAAGCGCCTCACCGGTAACGGCCGCCGTCCGGTCATTGCCATTGCCGGTAACCACGACTCCCCCGACCGCATTGAAGCGCCCGACCCGCTGGCCCGCGAATGCGGGATCATCTTTACAGGCTACCCCAATTCCGCAGTCACTCCTTTTGAACTGGAGTCGGGCCTCAAGGTGATACGCAGCAGCGAAGGTTTCCTGGAAATAAAGCTTCCCGGGAACGTGGTACCCCTTCGGCTGTTAATGACGCCTTACGCGAACGAGTACCGGCTCAAAACCTTCCTGGGACAGGAAAACAGCGCTGAAGAACTGCGAAAGGGCCTTCAGGACAAATGGCAGGAACTGGCCGATAAATTTTGCGATGGCGAAGGGGTGAATGTCCTCATCTCCCATCTTTTTGTCGTTAAGAAAGGCGACGCACTCCCCGAAGAACCTGACGACGAAAAGCCCATCCTGCATGTGGGTGGGGCACAGGCTGTTTATACCGAAAATATTCCTTCTCAGATTCAGTATACGGCCCTGGGGCACCTGCACCGCATGCATGGCGTCGATGTTTGGCCCTGTCCTGTTTATTACAGCGGAAGCCCGCTCTCGTACAGTTTTGCCGAAGCCAATCAAAAAAAG
>CAYMXC010000516.1:0-1300 GCA_964394135.1 uncultured Phycisphaerae bacterium | reverse complement strand
GGAGTGGCTGACCGGCCATCAGGATGCCCTGGTTGAGCTGACCCTGGTCACCGAATCCTTTCTCACGGCGATGGAACGCAGGCAGTTATGTGCCGCCCACCGCGGAATCGTCACCATCATCCCGGAAGTGGCGGGTGCCGCAGGTCTCATTGGCTGCCATCAGCCACAGATCGACCTGAGCCGAAGCATGGAAGAGCTCTTCCGCGACTATTTCAGGCACGAAAAAGGTCAGGACCCGGGCGATGATCTGATGAATTTATTTACCGAAATACTCGCAGAAGAAGAACAATGATCCCAATTCAACTCACAATACAGGGCCTCTACTCTTATCAGGAGAAGCAAACAATCGATTTTACCAGGCTCACAGGAGCTGGTCTATTCGGCATTTTCGGAACGGTTGGAAGCGGAAAATCGTCCATCCTTGAGGCCATTACCTTCGCTGTTTACGGGCGTACCGACCGGCTCAACCTGTCGGGCGATAACCGCTACTACAACATGATGAACCTGAAATCGAACGAACTGCTCATCGATTTCATCTTTGAAACCGGGAAGGAACAGACGGCTTATCGGTCAATCGTGAAGGGAAGACGAAACAGTAAGAATTTTGGCGATGTAAAACCGCTCGAACGATTGGCTTATAGGAAGTCCGACACTGACTGGATCCCGATTGAAACTGAAGCCCTCGAACGCGCGGTCGGCTTAAGCTACGACAATTTCAAACGGACCATCATCATTCCCCAGGGACAGTTCCAGGAATTCCTGCAGCTGGGCGACCGTGACCGTACCCAAATGATGAAAGAACTTTTCAATCTCGGACGGTTCGAGTTTTACTATAAAGTCGCCTCTCTTGAAGCAAAAAACAATGCCCAAAAGCAGAACATCGACGGACAGTTGCAGCAGCTCGGGCCGGTCGACCCGGAACAGTTGAACGCGTATACGGCTCAATTGAAACAGATGGAGGATGAGTTAAAGGAACAGAATCAGCGGCTTGCCGCCTGGCAGAAAGGAGAGGAGGAGCTTCGGCAGTTGAAGGCGCTGCCCGGCAGGATCGCCGGGGCCGCACGGGAGTGCACGCTGCTTCAGCAGCAGGAACCGGGCTTTCTGGAACTGGAGAAGAAGATCAGTCGTTATGAGCAGTGTGTGATCCAGTTTAAGCACCTGATCGATTCGCTTCAGATCAGCATCGGGCGGATGGAAGAACGTGAAAAGCAGATCCGGATCGACCAGAACAGCCTGACAAAGAAAGAAGAAGAAATCAACGCGCTCAACAAGTTGCTGGAAGATCTGAAGCCGGCGTATG
>CAYMXC010000515.1:0-2068 GCA_964394135.1 uncultured Phycisphaerae bacterium | reverse complement strand
AACAGATTCCTTAGTGTTTTTAGTCCGGATGCAATTTCATCTTGTTTCAGTTCGATTTTCAGTGGAATCAAAACATATGAGAGGAAAAAGAGGTCCACTTTTCCCCATCTGCCAACTGTACGTTTAATGGCACTCAAGCTGTCAGGAAAAGGGGTATCTAATTGTTGGACAGATATATTGAATCCTTTGTTGGCATTTTGGCGGATAAAACTATTTAGCAATCGTTGACCAGATTCAAGACAAATGTTGGATGTGTCATTCATGATAATACGTATTACTCAAGTTGACTGATTTTTTTACGCGGCCCAAAGCAGCCGCGAAAGTTCTTTGACAATTTTATCGCCATTTTTCAGGTCCTTCAAATAACCGGCAGTATCTTTCCACACTATTTGCCGCAGGCGGTTCTGAAGTTTTTGCGTGGACGGGCTTTCAGCTTTTTTAATTTTCTTCGTTTTTGCTTTTGCACTTCTACCATCCATGATGGCAACGTGGGTCAGCAGGGCAAAGGCGAAGCACACCAGATGCAGGTGTATAACTGCCGCATCAATCGTGCGGTTCTGGTATTGGCCCAGCCCCAGAAGCTGTTTTGCGTCCTTGAAAAACACTTCAATCCACCAGCGTTGGCTATAGTTGCGGATGATTGCATCCGGTTTCATTTTCGTGTCGTTGGTAACTATACCGAGCGTCGTTCGCTCTGAATTCTTGCGGGAGAACACGACGCGATGTTCACCGATATCGCCTACGCACAAAATGCCGGCATCGATGAAGTGATAGTTCGCGTTGCCATTCCTGACATGCTGCCGCTTTTGGGCCCTCCAGAGGTTTTTGCCGTAAGCAGCGGCTTTGAGCTTCCGCCCGTTTTTAAACAGATTGCGATTGCTCTTGAGCGTCGAGATATAGACAAAACCCTTGTCTTTACAGGCCGCCGTGACGGCCTTGCAGAGGTAATAGCTGTCGAAAAGAACTATAACCTTGACCCCGGAAGGCGGGATGAACGATTCGATAAGTTCGACGGCAAGCTCGGTGGTCTTTTTGAAAGTTACGCCGAGCTTTTTCGATTCGCTCTTGCTGACGTACAGCCGCACGCCCAGCGGAATGGTATGTCCCGCAAAACGCAGGACGGCTTGAACATACTGATGGCCCATGATGTATTGGCCGCTGACATGGTCTTTCATCCTGCTGACGGCCTGCATGTTCTTGCCGCGTTTGAGCTTTTTTGAATCGTCGATGATGAGATGGACGGTCATGCCGCCGGCCAAGCCGAGTACGGCAAGTTGTTCGTGTGCCTTCTGGAGCAGAGCGGCCTGCGGGTCCCATCTGCTGACGTTGAGGAAGTTGTTGAAGCGGCTGCGATGGGAAAAATTTGAGGAATCGAGATGGCGATAAAGTGCCGCCACGTTGCGGCGACAATATGCGATAGCTGTTAATAATACGAGCGTCTGGAAGTACTCGTGGTGCTGCCAGAGGAAAAAAGGTTTGAGAGTATGGAAAAAAGATTCAAGATTTTTCGGGAAGCGGACGATTTTAAACATGGGCAATCTCCGAAAGATTGGTGTGGTTACCATGTTTATCGGCCAGATTGCCCTTTTTCTTGCCATCTTTTCCATATCCTCATCCATAAAAGTCAGTAAACTTGAGTATTAAGATAAGTTTTTCTCAGATGCCGTTTCATAATTATCACAACAACGTTCAACGTTTAATGGACCATTACCAACCATGTTTATTTTTTCAAAAAGCCCCGACTGCTGGCCCCGATGGTTCGGTGGGGATATTATAAATCGGGATTTTGGCGGATTACAATTAAAAAAAGGAATTGAACGGGATTTCACTGCCGCCGCAAGTTGTCATGCTGAGCCTGTCGAAGCATCCGGCGGTGCTGGCAGTGGCCGGCGTGGTGGATTGGGGGCGCATCCGTTTATATCGATTTATCCCTTATCTTTCGCGTGGGCCGAATCATTTTGTCCCCGGATCCTTCGACAAGCTCAGGATGACAAAAAAGGAGCATTCCGGGTGTCGGGTGCCATGCCCACGCTTCGTGGGCATGTACGCCGCAGGATTACGATAAGCA
>CAYMXC010000514.1:865-2077 GCA_964394135.1 uncultured Phycisphaerae bacterium | reverse complement strand
CACCTTTGGCTTTGTGATCGCATCCATATCCGCATCAAGTTCAGCAATTGTAACCATTTTAACCCTTAATTTTCCCTATTTTCGGATGTATTGCGACATCCCGCGTTTCATTAAAATCTGATCGGCCTGACTCTTACGACCCAGCTTGATTTGTGTCTGATACCAATTATTAATATCGTCAGATTTTTCGCCTCCGTCTGATTTCGCTCCCGCCCGATCGATATGACCCGGCTCCGCCTTGAAATTCCCCTCACCAGGCTGACGGGATTCTTCCTTTGCCGTCGGTGATTCGGATTCATCGGTATATCCCAAACCGGAATTAATCTGTCCGAGACGTTTTTTGAGTTGATCACGCTCTTTCAATAAATCACTACGAGCCGAAAGCAAAGTATCGTCGACCGTTCCCCATTTATTATCCTTGTATAGATATGTTGTGCTGGCTGGTTTCTCACGTCCCAGCCAATCCTTACTAGCTGGAGTATCTTTGTATAATTCCAGATTCTCATTAATCTTATCCAAACGGGCTTGTATTCCTTTTTTTTCACGCAAAAGAGAATCTCGACGTTTGCTCTCATCAGGTTGTTTGCTATTCGCCGCCTTTGACTTCAATCCAAATTTTGTTTCAGCGGCGTCCTTGAGTTGTTCTGGAGACAACTTACTGAGCAAAATCGCATCGTCCGATGCCTTGGGCAGGTTTTTAAAGACACCGGAAACCGCATCTCCTATTTGACTGAAGAAAGTCGGTTTTCCTTTAGGACCGTAAATTTGCCGCTCACGGTATGCCTGTTTATCCTCCTCGGACGCCCCATCGAGAAATGGAGGGAGATTCGACGCCGTGCTTTTCGGTTTAATCCCTGCCCCTACACGTGCCGCCTCTAACTTTTCATCGTCAGACAATAAATCCCATTGCTGTTGGCTTATCGATGACGGACGCTGTATTTTCGCTTTCGGTGCAATCCCCGCTTGTACGTCACGGATCGGCTCCGGTGTCTCCGGCGACATCCACCATGGTTTTAGCCCATATTGCGGCTTGAATTTACTTTGCAGGGCTTCGGTCTGGAACGAATCCAACAGTGCAGACCGTCCGTGATATTTCGTTCCGCCGCCGGTCAGAAAATCCCCGATCCTGTGAAATACGCCAGGCTTTTCAGAATTTTGCTGCTTATACAGTTCGCCGATTTTCGACTGCATTTCCTCCGGTGTGTTTACATC
>CAYMXC010000514.1:0-845 GCA_964394135.1 uncultured Phycisphaerae bacterium | reverse complement strand
GATTCCTTTCGCTGGCGATCTTCATCCCTCATCTGTGCGAACAGGTCATTCATATCGAAATTGACACCGCCCGTCACCTTTGGCGGCTCATTGGCCGCCTGCACATCCTTCAGATACTGCCGACGCATCCGCCGTTCCAGGATAGGGGCAAGTGCCTGCTGAAGCATGGATATCCCGCTTATGAATCCCGATTTCTGACCCATCGGTGATGGACTATTTAAAAGTCTGACCATTTTTACTTTCTCCTGTTATGATCGTGCACTGAAACTGAAGGGTCCTAAATTTAATCCTCCGCCAACACTGGCATTACTTCCACTACTGCCGCCGCTGCTCTTATTCGGCATCACGAACGGAAGTACCAGACTGGCAACCGACATCAGATTTTCAAACGAGCTAGGTTCCTGATTATATTGCGGCATCCAGTAATTGCCGTAATCCTGCAGGGACTGCAGGATTGACGACTGCAATTGGTACGGTGCCGTCGTTTCGCTAACAGACTCGTTATATAACGCCTGATTCTCCTGATTGGCGATATCCCGCGGCAGACCGCCGTATTGCTGGACCGCCGCCAGCCGGGTATAGGGGTTGTCCTTCGACCGTTCACTTTCATACAGACTGCCCAGTAATGTCGATTTCTTATTGCCCTGATCGGTCATAAAATCTGTCGAGAGTTTATCCAGCGACCCGGACCGGAACGTCCCGCCAAGTTGGGACTGCCGGTTTATCTTCGCCAGCCCTTTTTCGGTATCCGCGTCGATCTCGCTTCTCAGACCCTGATAATACGGACTGGTCCGCGGATCCTCGAAGGCCTTTCCGTTGATCACATCCATCAGGACCGATTGGCC
>CAYMXC010000513.1:0-2108 GCA_964394135.1 uncultured Phycisphaerae bacterium | reverse complement strand
CTTTATCAGCCGGGGTAAATATCCCCCGAGATACGCTCCCACACAGTCGTAACTGAACATCGCATCGAATCCCTGAAACGCCGAATAGGCGGCGGTAATCGGATATCCTTCGCACCGATACATTCCGGGATAAACGAAAGCCCATTCGGTACAAACGATCGGTTTGTTGTAAAGACGCGAATGTATGATTTCTCCGAAAAAAGGCATAAAATTAAGCGAGGAATTGGTAAGGCTCGTATTCTGAGGCTGCCACAAGCCCCCCCCCGTGGATATGGCTGACATATAGACGTGGTCGTTCATAAAATCCATATTTTGGCTGGCCCACAAGTCCCCGGCTGTCAACGCTAGCTTGGTACCGCAAACCGGCACTTTGACTCCAATGGAGTGCAGATATTTTCGCATATCGTCAATATGTTCTTTTTGCAGCGAAGCAAAGAATCGGCGTGCTTCCGGGGCCATATTTTGCGGAGCCCCAACCAACTGCGTTTGCGGAGAAATATTATGTACTTTTTTCCATGTATCCCACCGTTTCAATATAATTCCATAAACCTCAGGAGAATGGTATTTTTCCAGAGGTATGCCGGAGTAACTTGTGACTGTACAACTGAGTTCGTTCTTGATTTCAAACATTGCATAAGCAGGGTCATCCACCATACTTTTCCCTGTGTAGGGATTGACGGTTGTAAAGATGATTTTGGCCATTTTTTTGACGGCATCGTTTACCTCAGGCTCAAAGGACATATCACCCGTCTTGCCCAGCAGGCCTTTTATCAGATGATCCGTATCGTAGACATCCATATAGATATAAATACCGTTGCGTATCAATTCGGAATGGAAAAAATGCATATCGTCCAGAAGAACCGGGTCAATCGTGCCGTCCGGACGCATAAGATTACGTTCGGCGATTTCAGGAAACTGTTTGGGATCGGACATTTTGGCCCACATGTGCATGCGAATGATATTGATCCCTCGCCGGGCCAGGGTCCTGGCCATGGGGATCGCCAATTCCCGATTGAATCGCGTTGCGCCGTAACAAAGGTTGGTACCCCAAAAAATGGCTCGCTTTCCAGGCTGTTTTTCAAATTCAAAGTGATTCCCGACTTTTTTGAGGAAACCATATTTTCCGGCAGGTTTGGAGTTGACGAAGGAAGCATCCAGAACGCTGTTCTTTTCAATATTCCCCAATAAGTCCAGTTGGCACTTATACCAGTCTTTTTTTTCTTTCGGTAAAACGGCAGCGTAAACTTTGGATGAAGAAAAGTCTTTGTCCAGGCTGCGAATCAAATCGCCGGAAGCTCTGTCGCTTCGAATCGCCGTAATCCCCAGGATAACCGGAATGGCTCGCTGATTATCGGAGATAACCTGTATACTTTTAACTTCAATTTCAGGTTTGGGATTTTTCCATTGGGAATGAAATAGCGAGACAGAATGTTCTCCAGCATTGCCGTTCCATGCAATTTTGGCATTCGGGCCACCCGCTGAATTCCACCAGTCAACGATATCTATCGTCTGAATCATCGGAATGTCCGCTTGCGTACCATCCGCATAAATGATGTGGTAATGAAATAATGATACCTTCTCATGTCCTCCCCATGTGACGGTATGACAAAAACAGAGACGCTCGACTTTAGCATCGATCGGCATGATCTGGGATTTCATCGGAAACTTAGGACGCTGAAGACTTTTTAAAACAATAACGCGATTTCCTATCTCAAAAGGAATGCCCTGTGCTTTCAGTGTTCCAGGTGTGAATGAACTTAAATCGTTGGTTCCCTCATCTGTCCATCCGCCTTTGCCATCATCGGGAACGTCATCGGCTAAACCCCTGTTTCCATATTTCACTATCGGAATGCAGATAAAAGGCGAACTCTTGTCTGATAACGAGTTGCCGGAGTTGCCATTATTTTGTGAAATGGATATTCCGGCAGAATTAGCAACGACATTTTTGACCATGGAAGAATTATCAGCAAAAATACAAGTGCAGAATGATGCCATCAGTAACACGATGAATATATGCATAGACTTTTGTGGGCAGCTTACCCATATATTGCGAGGAACAACGTAATTATGGGTCATATTGTGTGATAATTCATTCATGTCTTGGTTCA
>CAYMXC010000512.1:0-2108 GCA_964394135.1 uncultured Phycisphaerae bacterium | reverse complement strand
TCACCAGCACAGCAGGACGCGTTTTTTGCTGAATGATTTTGCGAAGAGCTTTTCTGCAGCGGATGTGGTGGTGGTGCCTGATATTTATTTTGTTCGCGATTCGCAGACGGAGTGTCAACTGATCAATTCCGGCGACCTGGTCGCCCGGATCGCCCAGATGGGCGGTACAGCCTGTTATCTGCCGCGATTTGATCAGATTTTACAGTATTTGAAGTGTCAGATTGGTGCGGGCGATCTGGTAATAACAATGGGCGCCGGAGATATATGGAAAATTTCAGATGAACTTGTTCGCTGGCTTGGAAGAGATCGTAACTGAAAATGAACCGTTGGGGCCGTTCACATGGATTAAGATCGGCGGTCCTGCGAAATATTTTGTACGTCCCCGCTCGGAGGTTGAACTCCGTGAAGTGGTACGCCGATGCGCTGAAAACGGCATACGCTGGCGAGTCATGGGACAAGGTGCGAATCTGTTGATCGATGACAAGGGATTGGATTGCGTCGTAATCAAATTTGGCGACGGCCATTTTAATTCAATCACGATTGATGGACAAAAAGTGACGCTTGGCGGCGGTGTGGCAGTTGGACACGCGATTCAAAATACAATTAAAGCAGGATTATCCGGCATGGAAGTGCTCGTAGGGATTCCCGGTAGTATCGGGGGAGCTATACGCATGAATGCCGGAGGACGTTATGGAGACATCGGCACAGTCGTTAGCCGGGTGGAGGTGGTTGATTCGTCGGGTACAACGACATGGCGGGAAAAGCCTGAATTGACATTCGACTATCGCAAGGCCAACATCAATGACCAGGTGGTCACAAAAGTAGAACTGGAACTCATGCCTGACGATCCGCAGCGAATGGTAAACCGCATGCGTGAAACATGGATTCTTAAGAAAAGCGCTCAGCCACTTAGTGCCAGGTCTGCAGGATGTGTATTCAAGAATCCGTCAGGTCAGGGATCAGCAGGACAGATGATCGATAAACTCGGTTTCAAAGGTAAAACACTCGGCGATGCAATGGTCTCGGAACTTCACGCGAACTTTATAGTGAATCAGGGTAAGGCGAAGTTTGAAGACGTCATGGGTCTGATCGATCAGATTCGACAGGCTGTCCTGGAACGTTTCGGAATCGAGCTTGAGTTGGAAGTGGAAGTGTGGCGAGATTAAGCAGATAATAAAAAGTATGTGGAGAGAAGACAAACGATGTCCAAAAAAATCAAAGTGACGGTGCTGGCAGGTGGACCGAGTCGTGAGAGGCCTGTTTCACTGGTATCTGGTAAAGCCGTGGCAGAAGCCCTCACCAAAGCTGGATATGAAGTCACGATGGCTGATATCCTTCCTAGCGATCTATCCGCACTCGATATTCCTGCCGATGTCATTTTTCCGGTACTTCACGGTGTATTCGGCGAAGACGGACAAGTACAGGAAATTATCGAATCTCGCGGTCTGATTTATTGCGGCAGCGGACCGCAAGCATGTCGAGAGAGCATGAATAAATTTACGACGAAGCGACGGGCCATCAGCCTGGGAATACCAACACCAGCTTATGATTTGATCGAATCAGAATCGGATATCGCAGCAGCAAAGGCTTGCTGGTCGGTACCAGTAGTTGTAAAGCCGCTGAAAGAAGGTAGCAGTTTTGGCGTCACGATTGTGAAGAAGGCTGAGAATCTGGAACGTGTCATGCGAGAAACGCTGGAGCAGTATGGTCCGAGCATGGTTGAAAAGTTTATTCCAGGCAGAGAAATCACAGTAGGTATACTTGATAATCAACCGTTGCCAATAATTGAAATATGCCCTACTCATGAGTTTTATGATTACGAGGCGAAATATTCCGCCCCGGATACCCGCTACGAGTTTGTCGAAGATCTTCCTGAAGAAGTATATAAAAATATACAGGAACTTTCGGTAAAGATGGCGGCAGGAACCGGATTGCGTGATTTTTGCAGAGTGGATTGGAGACTCGACCCGGAGAATCATCCATTTTTGCTTGAAACCAATGCGATACCTGGATTTACCAGTCATTCTCTGGTTCCTATGGCTGCAAGCATGGCAGGAATCGATATGGAAAGTCTATGCAGCATGATTGTCGAGATGGCCCTTGCACGA
>CAYMXC010000511.1:0-2110 GCA_964394135.1 uncultured Phycisphaerae bacterium | reverse complement strand
GACCGAGTACAATCAGTCGGATGTAGCTAATTTGGTAGGGGTGGATCGTGCTACGTATAATATGTGGGAACTTGGCAAAATCAGACCGCGACCAGAAAAATGTGATCGATTGGCAGAAGTTTTAAAATTTAACGTTATCGATTTTTATAAAATTACATACCCAGAGATTTATAAGGTGTGCGAAAAGAAAAAATAGGTTATCGGACTACCGGACGCGGCGTAAAATCGCCTATCCATAACACGCAATACAGTAGACAATTAGGATGTGTTCTTTAAAAAGTAAATAGCCAAGGTCCTATAATATATATTATGTTGCGTGGAATATTACCTACCGGCAGAACAGTATCCATGATTTGAAAACGATGCTCTAAGGCAACATAACTTTTGATCAGGTCTGGCGGAATCCCCGAAAATTGGCGTCGCGATGCAGGTAAAGTTTCTCCGCCGTCTGAATCGATCGTTCAAGTTGGTGACGATAATAATTCTCCAGCAATATTTTGTTTGCTTCAAAAAGCACACTGTGAAATTCATCGTCCGATAACTTCGTGAAGTTTACCGACATCAAATCCGAATTTACGTGTTTATTTTCGTAAAAATCTTCGACATCTTTTAACAGGCCATGCTGAACAGCATAATCAAAAAGCGGCGAACCCGGGTAGGGTGTTACAGGCCGGATGGTGCGAAGCTGCGAATGGTCGTCGTACTTGAGCAGGAAGTCAACACCCTTCTCAAGCGTTTCGGCGTCTTCCCCGATATTTCCGAAAATGATGTTATAGCCGGGAGAGATTCCCGCCGACAAAGTAGTTTCGATTCCTCTGATGATCTGTTCGACCGTCAGATGTTTGTTCATTACCTTTAATATGCGATCATCCATGCACTCGATTCCATAATTGATAAATACGCAGCCGGCATCCTTCATCGTTTTAAGAACATCCGGCGTTGCATAATTCAATCGGCCGTTGCATGTCCACTTGATTTCCAGATTTGCCCGGATAAACGCTTCGCATAGCGTTCGTGTACGCTGCTCCGAGACCATCATCAATTCGTCGGCAAAGGCGATATACGTGATCGAGTATTGTTTTTTAAGAGCCTGAATTTCGCTGACGATATTTTCCGGACTGCGAACGCGAATACCTCTATCCATTCGATAGCAAAAATTGCATTTGAAGGAACAGCCGCGACCAGACAATGCAGGCATGCATCGGTCTTTATTTTGAATATGCGGCATCCGCAGCAGCGCATAATAATCCATCGGGAACAAATCCCATGCAGGAAACGCGATGGAATCGATATTTTTGATCAGCCCACGCGGGGGGGTGACAACCACCCTTCCGTTTCGCATGAAGGCGATTCCATTGACTTTCGCCAAATCACTCTTCGTTGCAATCGCACTTATCAATTCGACCGCAGTGAGTTCCCCTTCTCCAATGACTACTGCATCTGCGCCGGTTTTCTTCAGGAAATATTCCGGTGCAGGTGCCGGCCCGTGGCCTCCGATCACGTAAAATGGTCGGTCTTGGGCGGCATTGATCGCCTGTGAAATTTTCAGCAGTTTTCGGTATTGATAATAGCCCGCCACAATACTGACGCCCACCATATCGAAATGATGTTCGTTCAGATATTCCGTCAGATGGCTCTCCGGCCAGTGATATTGGTCCTGATTATAAATGACCACGTCATGCCCTGCATTTCGCAGTGCAGCGGCGACATACCCAAGCCCAAGAGGAAACCAGTGAATAAACGAATCGTTATCGTAAACGACCAGCAAAACCTTCATAGCAATATCTCCCGAAATTCACATCAGGCCCCTGCCGGATGCCATCGGCCGGAGGTCTGAGTAAAATATCCTCTTAATCCATTTTCGGCAAATCGCCGTATGCGTCATGATGGTGTTTTCTATTTACGTCAGTTTATGGTTGCATCACCCCCCTGCTGTTTGCTCTTGCTTTTCTTTCCTTTTTTGATGATCATTATATATCAGGAGAAAATCGACCATGAATCATTTAGTGCTGGGCATAGGAATCGGATGGATTGTTGCGATTATTGTCATCGTGGCGGTCTTGGTTCTGCTGGCCATGTATAACAAACTAGTCCGCCTCCGCATGCAGGT
>CAYMXC010000510.1:0-2117 GCA_964394135.1 uncultured Phycisphaerae bacterium | reverse complement strand
GGAATATCTGGATCAGATTACGCCGAGGTGACTGCCTGTAAGACAGTTAATTGTGGCATTGGGTTTGAGTTTAAAAACATTGGAGCCGCTCGCTGCTTGGCTGATGGGTGCGGAAAATCGATTCAGACCTACGGCTCGACGGTTTGTGATTTTATTGAGTCCGGAGCGACAACCGCTACGGTCGAGGCGACGGCTGGGGCTGGGACGGAGTTTAGAAATTGTATGTTTTTATCAAACGTCCCGGCAATTGGGCATGTTGATCTTCCAACATACTTCTACCTCTGCGGATTCAAAGCTGACCCGCGAACCGGCACAGGGAATTCTACACTGTTCCTGTCGAAATGTGCTGTTGATGGAGCGAAAGTCGACAACACGAATGATTATTATACGACCGAACCTTACGAGGTAGAGGTATTCGAAAACACCCAATGTTCATCGAAGTTTAAGCATATTTGCGAGTCGGCTGTAAATCATCAATGGCGTGACTGGCCTGATCCGGATTTGGCTCGAATTGCATATGAAACTATTGGTCCGCACGGATACCGAACGCCAGTTGAAGCCATAGGTGCTCGTGCATTACGAAATCGTGTGCGATTAACCGAAGGGGATGTCGGCATACTATGAAATTCGACGAAGAGCAGCTAAAAGCATATATAAAACATGCGGCATGGGAGGATAAATGTCACCAATTTGGCAAAGTATAGTCCTGTTATCGCTTTCAGCGATCGTCATCCCGTCGATCACGTGGATCATTGCCAAGATTATTGAGTACGGCAAAGACCTTACGGCAATTAAGGTTGAATTAGAAAGCTTGAAAGCGATCCAGGATCAGCATCGAAACTGGCTGCTGGAAAGCTCAAGGTCGCTGGATCGCGTGGATAAAAACGTCGTCGCGATCGCGGCGAAGTTGAATGTACTGATACAGAATTAATTATCTGAAAGGGAAAAAATGAAGAAGATTTTAGGTCTGATGTGTGTACTGGTTGTTCTATTATCTGGATGTGCGGCCATGAAGCCGTACCCGGCCGTGTTGGACAGTCCTGAAATGCAGCAGGCGATTGTCGAAAAGGTGAAGAATTCCGACTTCAACACGAACGGACAAATGCAGGTCGATGAGCCTGGATTCAGGTTTATTATCGGCTATGTCTGCGAAGGTCGAATGGTCGGCGTTCATTCGGCTGGGCAGTTTTCGTCGAACGAAGAGAAGGTGCACATCGTGACGACTCAACCGGTGAATAAATGAAAGCAAACCTGCCAAGCATAATCATGCTCACTTTGGCGGGTCTTTCGCTCGTTGGTTGCGTCGAACAAAAACACGGCGTGACTAACGGGCTGTCTGTAACAACTTCACAGCCGGTTGTTAAGGCGAAAATCGGCGACGATCAGAAAGCCAAAACCATCATTAACCATAATGAAATTTACAACCACGGTATGCGCTGGTGGCAGGTCGTCGCCGTTTCCCTTCTCTCGGGTTCGTCGGTTCTGTTTTTTCCGAAGCTTGGAAATTACGTGAAAGGAAAAGTATGGAAAAGCTCATCCCCCTGTTAAGGTCGCCAATCGGAAAGATAGTCACGCGGGCGTTACTCTACTGCATTCTCCCGCTATTGGCGTGGCTGGGCGTGGATGCGTCGGGCGTCGATGCGGAGGTGGCCAAGATCGCTGACGGCGTGTCGATGATCATCTGTTTCTGCCTGGCGGGGCTGGTGGATCGGTGGCATCATCGGAAGGATACAGAAAAATGAAAACCGTTTACCTCTGTGGAACAATCACGCCTCATCCGAAACACCTGGACTGGCGGGAAGACGCCGAGGACTTGCTTTTAGAATATGGCATTCAGGCCCTGTCGCCTGTGCGAGGAAAAGACCCGTCTGACTGGTCGAACGATGGGCTTGAAGGCAAGAATGGATTACCTTACGACAACGGCGGGTTTGTCGGACGCGATTTGCGGGACGTCAAGCGCTGCGATGCGGTGCTGGTTTATTTCCAGCAACAAGTGGAGCGACAGAGCATTGGGACTTGGGTAGAGTTCGGCTGGGCCGACATGCTTGGAAACCCTATTATTGTATGCTCGGAATTGCCGGAAGTGGTCAAACATCCGTTCGTTTATAAGCGGGCCA
>CAYMXC010000509.1:0-2121 GCA_964394135.1 uncultured Phycisphaerae bacterium | reverse complement strand
CCTGTTCGATGGCGATGCCGAGGCGTTTTACCGCCAGCGGATACTCAGCCCGGACATAAACGTATCCCTGGCTGGAACCGATGGTAAAACCTGCGATGGCCATGGCCTCGATGATGCTGTGCGGATCACCTTCCAGAACGCTGCGATCCATGAACGCGCCAGGATCGCCTTCGTCGGCATTGCAAAGGACAAACTTTCGTTCACCGGTGGCTTTGCGAGTCAGTTCCCACTTTGTTCCAGTGGAAAATCCGCCGCCGCCGCGGCCGCGAAGGCCCGAACGCTTGACGATATCGACGACCTGCTCAGGCTTCATCTCGGTAAGAACTTTTGAAAGGGCCTGGTAGCCGTCCCGTCCGATGTATTCTTCGATGCGGGTGGGATCGATCAGTCCGCAGTTTCGCAAAACGATTCGCTGCTGGCCGTTGAAAAAGTCGATCTGATTCAGGCCCGGAACAATCTGGGCGGTGGAAGCGGATTTGTGGCAGAGATGTTCGACGATCCGGCCATGCTTGAAATGTTCAAGGACGATTTCAATTGCGTCATCAGGCTTGAGACCTTCGTAGAAAATACCGTCAGGGTAAACGACAGCCACCGGTCCCGCTGCGCATGGACCCATACATCCGGTTTCCACCACCTTTACTTCGTCGGTAAGCCCCTGCCGTTCAAGTGCGTCCTTGAATGCGGCACTGACTTCAAGCGACCCGGAGGCCACACATCCGGAACCGGCACAGATGAGAATCTGCTTTTTTGTTTTTTTAGACATTCCTTCAATCTCCATTTATACAGATGTTGATGGATCAGGATGATGATTTCTTATCACCGGTTGAGACCGGAGTACATTTCGAATGACTCTCCTTTGTGAGCAATCGGATTTCCAGCTCCGCCTTGTACTTGTCGCGGAGTTTCTTGAGATCTTCCGGACTGTTGATGCGTTTAGACATTTTTAATATCCTTTCTCGAATCGTTACCTTGGCGTGTCGTGGCTATTTTTTCTCCGCCGATGCTGCTTTTTTTCGATAGGCATCGAGGATTTCCTGAATTTTTGTGGGTTTGACGCGCTGATGGACTTCGTCGTTGATGGAAATCGCCGGGGCGAGTCCGCAGGCACCGAAACAGCGGGCGACATCGAGGGAAAACATCTGATCTGCCGTGGTTTCACCGACATCGATGCCCAGTTTTTGCTTTAAAGTGTCGAGGATTCTTTTTCCGCCGCGGACATAACAGGCAGTGCCGAGACAGACACGGATTGTATATTTGCCTCGCGGGGTGGTGGAAAAGAAGGAATAGAAACCAACGACACCGGCAACTTCGGAATAAGACTTGTTAAGTCCAAGGCTGATTCGTTTAAGAGCCACGTCAGGCAAATACCCGAAAATCCCTTGCGCAATTTGCAGAATCGGGATCAACGCGCCGGGTTTGGTTTTGTATTCTTTTATGACTTCATCAAGGCGGGCCAGAAGTTGTTCGTCGGGAACCTGGCTGCACGTACAGGGTGTTTTTTCGCTGATCATGAGCACCTCCAAAAACAAATGTCGAAGACAACCGCCGATACCGTTTCGATGCAAACTGCTATGGAATAAATGTACTTTCAATCTGCAATACGGCGGCAGATTATGCCTGCTCAGACCATACGAACAGATTGACGAAGGAAAAAAGTTTACCGACAGTAAAGTGCTGATTCATCTGGAAAAGCTACTCTTTACGTTATAGGCAAACTAATATTCCTTTGGGCCACCAAGCCCATAAAATACATTCATCGCGGCTTCCTGCCGAAACGACGTATCGGTGAAAAATACGACAGTATCGAATCCGCAGAGGAAATTAACCAAATGCCGACTGCGGTTAAGTCCAACTGTACTGTATCTGGTTGAAAGTGCTCACCGATGCTTGAAATCAAGAAACGAAAATTAACACTTCTGATTTTGTCAGATTTTTAAAAGAACAACTTGCTGTTATTTATCTTATGTCGCCGGTAAATCCAGGCGACGTTACACACAAGTCATCATCTGAAACCCCAAAGTTGTTGTAATACATAATACTTTAGCGGAGGCCGAGGAATTTTGCAAGGAATTTTACAAGTGGTTTAATAACTCAGTCTACAATATTCCTTGTGACATGCAG
>CAYMXC010000508.1:0-2125 GCA_964394135.1 uncultured Phycisphaerae bacterium | reverse complement strand
ATTTGACCTCAATACCTTTACTTTCCAGCAATTGACGGGTATCGTCGCTGATGGTCCCATATGCTTTGACCAAGGCAAGAACACAGCAGCTATCTTTGTAATCCTGGGCACACTCCGGACAAATCTGCAAATGAGTTTCGAAACCTGTTCGTTCGTCCTGCGTCAGGCTTGGATCGTTGGCGATATATACCGCCATAACCAGTTGTGCTTCGTGACAGTCCATACGGTCCTTTCGACTCTTGAGTCGAACCTAATCTATTCAAAGAAGGCGTAAAAACATCATGCCCTCTATATAGTTAGTGAGAAAAATGTCCTTTTTGTTAGATACTTTTTTGGAAGAATTTCTATATTCTCATAACTCATTGCCATCTATTCGGTTATAGAGCAGTATATTTTTGCTAAATAGGTATTTGGGTTCCGCTAGTCTCTTGAATCTCAAGAAACCCACGGTTGTAATCGCTTTTCTAATTTTTCTCTGGCCTGATAAAGGCGATTACGGAAGGAACCTTCGTTACAACCGGCGATTTTAGCGGCTTGGGTTATTGATAACCCACGAAAGTAGACCAATTCCAATGCTTGTCCCTGGCTAGGGGGTAACTGTGATTTTGCCTCATCGATAAGCTGGACGATATCCTGATATTGAAGTTCGTTTTCTGCTTTGGTTGCTTTCTCGGAAGCCGGATCGACCACATCCAGGAATCGAAAGTCTGGATAAGAATTGGGGTTCAATAAGTCATTTCGTTCTCGAAGAATATTTTTAGCAATGCCGATCAAATAGGTTTCAATGGCAACACAACCCCGAAATTGCTTTCTCTGTTGGCAGAAACGAGTAAAGGCTTCCTGTACTATATCCTCCAAGTCATGGTGGCTGTTAAGGCTGGCAAGATAGCGGCGAACCATAGGTGAATATTTTCGGTAGCATTCTTCAAAAGCATTGATATCGCCTTGCGATATTAATCGCATGAGTTCCTGGTCTCTACCGAATTGATCCGGCTGCGTTGTCAAGTTTTGATACCCCATCAGAGTGGTTTAAGTTACTTATCTTTTGACGGTGATTCTTTTAGGATGCTGTCTTTAGGTTTTCCGCCAGTCGTTTTTGAATGTCTTTTACCTTCGTCATCACACGCGCGGTCGGGTAACGGTATTCAATGAGTTCAAGCAGACGAGAAGCTTCTTCATAGTCGCTGGCAGCCAGAGCCATCATGGCGGAAGCAAAATACATATCGGCGGCTAGAAGATGATCCGGATATTTTTCCAGAAATATCTTTTGGAGCTTATTCGCATCTTCGACATGATCTTCGTGACGATGGGCAACCCAGGAAATATAAAGGATCTGAGGCAGATAAGGCTTACATCTAGGATCGCTCTGAAATGCAGAAGCTTCCTGTAGAATTTTGACGTACTGATGAGATTCATAAAGATATTTCATGTATAGCATGGCAGCTTTGGCATAACTATCAGATTTAGGATAACGATTAAGGATTTCTTTCATTTCTTGCACTGCTAGTGGATGATGGCCTATGGTACCGAGAAGGTCTGCCAACTGGAAACGCAAGGTGATGGCTGTTTCCTGCTGTTTTTCATCCTCCGCCAATGAAATGCCGGATTTGATACAATAGATGCCCGCATGATATTCGCGGGCAGTGATCAGACGCGTAGCGGCTTCGAGCAAGTAATCCGGATAGACAGGAATTGTTAGGGAATCAGTTTTGTTTAACTTCAGTCGAAAGAGCATGAATTGATAAGCGGTATTTGTTCGCTGAACTCGAAGAGAAAAGTTTTCCAGATGGCTTAAGTTTTCAGAAGTTTTCATCCATTCGGGAAGATCACGGATATTTTGATCCGTCCAATTCAAGTCGGGAATGTGAAGAAACGGCATGACAAGGCACAATTGAAGGATATCGGCTGTATCGCGCGGATCGATTGCGGCAACGAGGCGCCCTCGCTCTGCGATGTAGTTACCGGCAACGCGTACAGAGGCGGCATAATAACCCAGGAGTGTTTTGATGGTCGTTTCAGGAACATCCGGACGAGGCAGCCCCTGGGCAAAGGCATCTTGATACTCCGCCAGAACTTCTAGGGCATTTAAATAATTCATTTTAGCAGTTTGATTTTTTACATTCAC
>CAYMXC010000507.1:0-2126 GCA_964394135.1 uncultured Phycisphaerae bacterium | reverse complement strand
CTGTTTCCTGAAGCTGCCCCAAACTGTCAAAAATCATTCTCTTATTCTCGAGAATAAGAGAATGATTTTGATCCCTGTTTCCTCTTCATACCGACAAGAAAAATGTCTCGATCAATGTGATACGTCTGCCGTTTTTTCCGACAGAACAAATGAAATAGCTCCTATGAGCATTCCTTCGAACCTTTATTCAGTGGCTGGCGTCGCTTCTGAATTCAGGGAATCTGCGAGGGAATGACAGTGGGGGGATTTCCGTTTTTTCTGCCGGAAAAATCGACCAAACACACGCCGACCATGTTTGCGCTTGCGGATTGACGGCGGGATCGGCAAAATAATGACACGGTATGCAAAAATTACCCTTTGGAGATAACAAATATGATCAGCCCGAAAGAAATGAGCTCGGTTCGCAAAAAAACGATCGCGATCCTCAATAAGGCCAAAATCGTTCTGCGAAAAGACGAACAAAAAAATATCGAAGTCGCCGACTTCGGTCTCAAACGTCTCAACGAGTTCGGCCTGGAAATTATCGTCTACGTCAATACCGAACGTTGCTGTGCCAAGGAACTGGTCATGTTCCCGGGACAAATTTGCCCGCAACATCGCCATCCGCCCTTCAAGGGCAGTCCGGGCAAGGAAGAAACCTTCCGCTGCCGATGGGGAACGGTCTATCTCTATGTCCCCGGAGAACCCGCCAAACGCCCCAAAGGAAAAATCCCCAAGGATAAAAAGGACGTCTTCAACGTCTGGCATGAAATCGTCTTAAAACCAGGCCAGCAGTACACGCTCCACCCTGATACCTGGCATTGGTTCCAGGCCGGCCCGCAAGGCGCGATCGTTTCGGAATTTTCCACCCAGTCCCGCGACGATCTGGACATCTTCGCCGATACACAGATCAAACGCGTAGAGTAAAACATCCCATGAAAATCGTTCGACATAAAACTCGCTCCGTCAACGTCGGCCAGGTCGCGATCGGCAATCAATCCCCGATCTTAATTCAATCGATGACCAATACCCTGACTCACGACGTCGACGCAACCGTTCGACAAATTAATAAACTTGTCCATGCCGGCGCCGAGATCGTTCGAGTCGCCGTCCCGACACGAAAAGACACCGCCGCCCTCAAACAAATCCTCGCTCAGGTCCGCGTCCCCATCGTCGCCGACGTCCATTTCCATTTCGACCGCGCCCTGGAAGCTATCGCAGCCGGTGTCCACAAGATCCGTCTGAATCCCGGCAATATCCGTGACCGCGATAAAGTCGCCCGCGTCATCGCTGCCGCCAAAGACGCCGGTATCGCCATCCGCATCGGCGTCAATTCCGGGTCGATCCGAACCGCCGACCAGCTCGACCAGCACCTCGGCGATCAAAAAATGCTCAATCTCATGATCGAAGAACTGGATTCCTATATCAAGTTCTTCAAATCTCAGAAATTCGAAAATCTTGTCCTGTCCGCCAAGAGTTCCGACGTCCCCATGACCATCGATCTATACCAGGCCATCGCCGAGCGATATGATTATCCCCTCCATCTGGGTCTGACTCACGCCGGAACCATTCTGACCGGTGCCGTTCGCTCCGCCGACGCGCTCGCCGTCCTCCTGACCCAGGGAATCGGTGATACCATCCGAGTTTCCCTCAGCGGTGACCCGGTTGAGGAAGTTTACGTCGCCAAACAGATCCTGGCCGACTTCGGCCTGCGAAAATTCGACCAGCCGGAACTCATTTCCTGTCCAACCTGTGGCCGTTGCCAGGTCGATCTGCCAAAAGTCGCCGCCAAAGTCGAAAAAGAGCTCCGAAAAATCAAAAAATCCGTCAAAGTCGCCGTTATGGGATGCATCGTCAACGGCCCAGGAGAAGCCGCCGATGCCGATATCGCCCTCGTCGCAGGCCAGAACTGTGGCTACATCTACATCAAAGGAAAACGCATCACCCGCGTCAAACCCGACCAAATGATCAAAACACTCCTGGATCACGTTAATAAAATTTAATTTAGCACGCCAGTGTTTATAATCTCCCCAAGCACGCCATTGTAAAGCGACTTCTCTAAAGCGTCCGGCTACCCGCCGCCAACAATCTCTCCTACAGGCTTGCCTCGCTGCGCCCCTCCCGTTCTTCTACTTTTTGGGAGGAGA